>JABFQP010000001.1:300000-490348 GCA_019685655.1 Candidatus Bathyarchaeota archaeon A05DMB-5
TTCGGAAGTCTTTTAAAACCTACAACCCCTAACTTCTAAACTGGAGCATAGATTGAGTGGTGCTTCATGCCACAAAAAACCACAATCTCCCTAATCAAATGTGACGTGGGCTCACTAGCTGGTCACCACATCGTTCCTAAACCCCTTCTCAACATCGCAGAAAAAAACCTCAAAAAAGCAAAAGAAGAAGGCTTGATAAACAGTTACTACGTATTCAACGTTGGAGACGACCTACAACTACTCATGGTACACGAAAACGGAGAAGCAAACACAAACATCCACAAACTCGCTTGGGACACATTCCAAGAAACCGCAAATAAAGCATTAGAACTGAAACTTTACGGTGCTGGGCAAGACCTCCTCAAAACAGCCTTCAGCGGAAACATCCGCGGGATGGGTCCAGGCTTTGCAGAAATGGAAATAGAAGAAAGAGGTTCAGACCCGATCGTGGTATTAGCAGCAGACAAAACTTCAGGTGGAGCATTCAACTATCCACTTTTCCGCATATTCGCCGACCCAATGAACACTGCTGGACTAGTAATCGACCCAAACATGAATGGCGGCTTCAAATTCGAAGTGTTAGACACCATAGAAAACACAAAAGTCGCACTAAAATGCCCAGAAGAAATGTACGAATTAATCGCCCTAATAGGAACAGTACAACGATACATGATTTCACGTGTTTGGCGAGCCAGAGACAACCTAATATGCGCTGTAGGCAGCGTAACCAGACTTTCGCAAATAGCAGGCAAATACATCGGAAAAGACGACCCAGTCATGGTCATACGCGCACAACATGGATTACCAGCAGTAGGCGAAATACTTGTGCCCTTCATGCACAGCTACCTCGTTGAAGGATGGATGCGCGGAAGCCATTGGGGACCCATAATGCCAGTGGGACTGAAAGACGCCAAATGCACAGCTTTTGACGGACCGCCAAGAATCGTTGCATTGGGCTTTCAAATCGCGAACGGTAAAATTGCAAGCGACGACAACGGAAAACCCATGATTGCGGACCTATTCGACGACGTTGCATTTGCCCTAGCAAGACGTGAAGCATTAGAGTATGCAGCTATGCTTAGGCGCATGGGAGAATTTGAACCAGCACGTTTAGGTCCCGAAGAAATGGAATACACAACTTTACAGCAAACTCTAGAAAAACTCAAGGAACGCTTCGAATCAGCTTAGAACTTACAAAGAATTAGTTGATTGCAGCCGCTTTTTTCCTTATCCTAGCTAACTCTTCGCATCGATTTTTCACAATTTCGTAAAGCTTCTGGCGTAGTTCTTCTCCAAAAAATTTGTGCTCTTTTATGAGCAAGGTCTTTCGTGCCAATTCAATGTCGCCTAGCCCCATAAACCACGCTTCGAAATCTCCACGGTTGACGTGAAATTCTATTGAAGCCGGGTCAACCTTCACGATTTTGTCGCAGAAGTCTTGAAGACTAGCCGCGTGAATGTTTAAGGGTTTTCCAATGTCAACGTAAAAGTGAAATGATCTTTCTATTGGTAGGTAAGTTAGAATTTCTGCAGCTTTTCCGTTATCTATTTCTGGGAAACCAAGCATTTTCTTGCCTTTTTCTGTTAGGACATAAACGCCTTTTTCTGGCGATTCCAAATATCCCATGCGTGTTAACCCTATCAAGTGCATCATGACTTGACGAAGAGCCAATCCCGTTTCTTTAGCTATTTCATTGGTCTTTGTGGGTTTGTCAAGCATCCACATGGTTTCAATAATTAACCGTTTAATGGGTGAAATGCTCATTTCGTTGCACTCCACTTAATATGTTTATATGTGCCTTATAGACTTTTCAAATTTTTCCCTACCCTTTATTGCTTGAACTCGTTGTTCTGCGTTGATTTGCAAGCAACTCTTTAAACAACAATTCAAAATTATTAGACTGTGGACAAAGAAGTGCGAGGAAATAAATGTTGACAGAATGGAATGAGATATTGCGTGAAGAATGGTATAGTCGAGAAGAACCTGACGAAATTGTTGTTAATTTTGCAAATTCGCTCAAAAAGAAAAGACAAGTAATACGAGTATTAGATTTAGGATGTGGCGCAGGAAGACATCTAGTTTTTCTGTCAAAACAAAGATTTGAAGCTCACGGCGTAGACGTTTCGGAAACAGGCTTAACCTTAACTAAAGAAAAATTGAGAAGACAAAATTTAGAAGTTTACCTTGCAAAGTGTGATATGAAAAATCTGCCTCATGTAAACTCATGCTTTGACGCGGTAGTTTGCCTTCATACTATTTATCACCAAAGACTAGAGGGCATTCAAAAAACAATATTTGAAATTCAAAGAATATTGCGGCAAGAAGGATTATTGTTGATAAATTTTCTTTCTAAAAGGACTTATAGTTATGGAAAAGGCATTGAAATTGAAGAAAATACGTTTACAGAGCAGAGTGGTGTCGAAGCGGGTGTTCTTCACCATTTCACTGACGAAAAAGAAATACGATATCTTTTCAAAAACTTCAAAATTCTTAACTTGCAATTAGTCGAGAAAACAGTTGAAGGCAAACTTCGCAGCCGCTGGATACTAACAGCAAAGACATAAGCATCCAGATTTGTAATCAAGGTATTATTGATGTGTCAAGCTTAAAGCAAACATCAGCATCTAGGAAAGTAAATAAGCAATGCCCTCATTAAGCAATACCTTACTATCAAGATAAAAGAGGACCATAAAATGAAAATGGCTGTGCTTGTATACGAGTACCCGCCAAAAATCGTTGGCGGTTTAGGAACATACGCCGCTGAAATTACGCGAAAGTTTGTCTTAATGGACCATGACGTGACAGTCTTCACAATGAATGACGATGTTGGCAGCTTACCGACCAGAGAGATTTGGAGAGGCATAGAAATCCACCGTCCATTACACATCGACATATCTGATTCACTGCCAGACGTGCTTGCGGAAGACGTTAGAAAATGGGGTAGAGGAATTCAGCTTTTCTCAAAGATTCTTGTTTACAATTATCTAAGCGCGTCAAAACTCGTGAATGAACTAATCAAAAAGGAGAACTTCAAATACGACATTGTAATAGCTCACGACTGGCTTTCAGCAATAAGCGGAATAACTGTAAAAAAAGAAGCAGGATTACCATTCGCATTCCACGTTCACTCCACAGAAAAAGGAAGAACACTTGGAAACGGCTCAGAAGTTGTAAGCAACATTGAGCTTCGCGGCGCTAAAGCTGCCGACCTTATTGTGACGGTTTCATACGCGATGAAAGAGGAGCTCATGAAACTAGGCTTTCCAAAAGACAAAATCCACGTATGCTACAATGGCGTTGACCCTCAAAAATACAATCCAGAAACTGTTAGCGCTGAAGAAGCAAAAAGAATACGGAATTTTTATAGTATAAAAGATGACGAATTAATGATTCTTTTTGTCGGAAGACTTGTAGGCGTCAAAGGCGTTGACAAACTGATAATGGCTATGCCACACGTTCTGCAGAAAAATCCCAAAGCAAAACTGGTCATTTTAGGAGTTGGCGATTTACAAGATTACCTGGTCAATTTGGTCAGAACCATGAGACTGCAAGATTCAGTCAAACTAAACTTTAACTTTGTTTCCGAAGAAGAACGCATTCTACACTATGCAGCATGCGACATGGCAGTTTTTCCAAGCCTTTACGAACCTTTCGGAATAGTTGCTCTTGAAGCAATGAGCATGGAACGCCCAGTAGTCGTAGGCGCCGCTGGAGTTAGCGGAATGCGCGAAATAGTTGTCTGCTGCGGCGAGGAACAATGCGGTTTCCACGTCGACCCTAACAATCCATCAGACATTGCGTGGGGCATAAACAGCACTTTAGAAAATCAAGATAAAAGAAAATGGCTAGGGAAAAACGGCAGAAAAAGAGTTTTAGAAGAGTTCACATGGGACAAAATCGCCGAGAAAACCGTGGAAGCTTACGAGAAAATAATTAAACGTTAAAATTTTTATTGGTGCTACTTTGGACGCTGGCGGCCTTCACTTAAGGAAAAAAGTTGCAAGAGAAGCTGCAACTCTCCTTTACTCGGGAATCGAAAAAGAATACAAGCAAGCTAAGCTGAAAGCTGCAAAAACTTTTGGTGTCCACTTTGTTCCAACCAACTTTGAAGTAGCATTGGAGCTTGACAAAATAGCGGAAGAAAAAGAAGGATTAGCAAGACAAGAACGGCTGATTAGAATGCGGACAGAAGCCTTGAAACTTATGAAGATTCTAGAAGAACACGGTCCTAAACTTGTTGGAAGTGTGTGGCGCGGAACCATCCATCACGAAAGCGATATAGACATAACTGTTTACCATAATGAGCCGAATGATATCATAGAGATTCTGAAAAGAAATGGCTTCCATATCTTACAAACTGAATGGATGGCTGTAACAAAAAAGGGACAAAAGAAAACCTCATTTCACATACATTTAGAATCTCCGACAAAAGAAAAAATCGAAATCATCGTTCGAAATCCAGAAGAAACTCAGCTTAAGGAAAAATGTGAGATATATGGTGACGAGGTTACTGGGCTCCATGTGCGTAAATTAGAGAAACTACTTAAAGAGAACCCTCTGCAAAGATTCATTCCTTTTCTAGACTGAGGAGACTTAAATACAAGGCATATCATAAGATAAATTAAGGTGCAAACTTGGAATTTGACAAAGAACGATTCAAAAGAATGTTTCCTAACTTAGCCAAGGAAATGGAAATCGATGACCATAAAGTTTCAATAAATTCTGTGCGAACAGACACACAGACAGGCGAGAAAGCATCGTCTGGAAGGTTCGTTCATTACATGCCTGATGTAATAGACTTTATTCGGCGGTGCGACACCGAGAAGCAAGCGGAAGAAATAATAGCATACCTGGAAAAGAGAGGCGAAATAAGTAAGCACTATGCTAGGAAGCTTAGGAAACAGCTTAGAGAGAACGGCGTAAGAAGTTTTGGTTCAAAAAAGGAAGAGAATTACTACTTTAAACATGGCGAACTCTAGTAACATAAGTTTTGTAATTTTCTGGCGAAATTTGTTTAAACGTTCATTGCGTTTTTCAATTGTTTTCTTTATAAAAATGGGTAAGTATATACGCAACCAAAGCGGGTAATTCTAAAAGTAAATAAATAGGCTCATCAATAAATAGGAAGCCTAAAAATCTAGAAACCAAGCGGAGGAAACCACTTGAGAAAAACAGCCTTAGTATGCATCGGTTTTTCAGTTGCTATGCTGATTCTTATCTCAGTATCGTTTAACATTAAAACGGTTGAAGCAGCAGATAATGCAAATTATCACATAGATCATGTTGATCATGCTATAGAAGTTATGCGTAACGGCTACATACTCATAAATGACACTATACGGATAGTTGGCAACGCATCTGCTGGAACACCCCTTGACAGTTTTCGCATTGGTTTTCCATACAAATATGGAGCATATGTTCTTCGTTGCGTGGTTTACAACGGTTCTGATATTATAGGCGACGTGAAGCTTGATGTTTCATTAGACAGTCGCATGGGTTTCTACGCTGTTGAGATAGATTTTTTGCAGTCTTTAGATATAAGTAATGGAGTAGAAAATGTTTTTTCAGTTGGGTTTATACTTTCAAACGATCTTCTCAACGCCTCGAGCTCAACAAGATATGTTTTGGACTTTCCAGCATATCCGAGTCTAACAAAAGCCGCTACTAGTTGTAATGTGTCAATGTTCTTTCCAGATAGCCTAGCGAATATAACAATCACAAAAGACGATGGAGCAGTTAATATGTCTACTTATGAAATTGCGCCTCTTCAAGAGTTTACTGCTATGTCTGCAACCGCAGACTTTACATTAACTAGTGATAAACTGCGAGTTTTCAGCGTGAACGAATTAACTCGCGAAGTTACAGTAAACGAGGCTGGCGAAATGAATGGTGCAGACAGTTATTACATAACAAGCAAAGAACCCCAGACGATAGCAGCAATCGAAATAATTTTGCCTGCTAATGCTTCTGTTATAAGTGCACATGACCAGTTTGGAAGAATATTCGCGCAGACACCTACGTTTGTAGGAAGAAAAGGAGTAAACCTTTACAGAATTGCGTTTCCGCTGCCTTTGGAAAGTTACAAGTCTACTAGGTTTACTATAAAGTATTCCTTACCAAGTTTATACATCAACGCGTTAGGTGGCTCCAACGGATTCAATGTTACACTTCCATTGTTTATGCAAATGGACTATTACATTAAAAGCGCATCAGTAAAAGTGAGTTTGCCTGAAGGTGCACGAATACTAAACCTTGAGGGTATCATAGCTACTAACGCTTATAGTTTGACAAGAAACATTTTTCAAGAATCATTAACAATCAATCGTCAAGGTGTTGGCTGTCTTGAAGATCTTTATCCTGCACAAAATATTCTGCAAATATCCTACGAGTATAACCCTTTGTGGTTATCTTTTCGTCCCACATTGTGGGTATTGGCTCTGTCTGTTATTGGATGTGCGATTGCTGTTGTTTGGAGAAGACCTAAAGCCCCAGTTATAGCTGCTGCTCCTGCAATAGCCGTAAAGCTGCGTTCAGAAGACATCAAAACTTTCATAGATACTTATGAAGATAAGCGAAAAACGATTTTAGAAATTGATAATCTTGAGGTTTTGGTAAAGAAGGGAAAAATTCCGAGACGCAGATACAAAGTGCGGAGAAAAACTTTGGAGATGCACCTTGATACTTTGGCTAGAAGTTTGGCTGAAATTAAAGAGAAGATGCGTGCTTTTGGTGGCAAGTTTTCTGATTTGATGCGGCAACTTGAAATTGCAGAAACTGAAATTAACGAGGTTGAAGCTAATATCAAAAGCATTGAAGCTCGTCACAGCCGTGGAGAACTTTCGTTGGAAGCGTATCGGAAACTTCTCGCAGATTATCAACGTAGAAAGGAAGCTGCGAACACAACTATTAGCGGAATTCTATTAAGGCTTCGTGAAGAACTTCGTTAATGAACCTAAACACTTTTATTTTACTGCTTAGAATTCAATGAAAATCTAAAAAGAGAGGAATCAGAAATGGTGAAAATAATGGTTGACAACCATAAATGTACTGGATGCGGCACATGCGTTGAAACTTGCCCTGTGGGCGTTTACGAAGTCAAAGATGGAAAATCAGTTCCAGTAAAACCCGAGGAATGCTTGGTCTGCAGAGCATGCGAGGTTCAATGTCCAGAAAGTGCAATTCAAGTTATTGAGTAACTAAAGCTGTTTGAATTCAAACCTTTAATCCAGCTTCCAGAAATTCCTTTGAACTTCTTTGGCTTCTCTTATTATTTTCTCTCCTTGTTTTCTCACACGGTTACTGACCGTTAGCAGCTTATCATTCACAGCGTATTTGGTTCCGCTCATTTTCGCAATGGCTAAGGTGGCAATTTTACCCACAAACTTTCCATAACCACCCTCTAAAACACAAACAAGCTTTCCATCACACATTTCTGACGCCAAATCCACTATTAGCTTATAAGTTTCTTGATAGGACAAGAGCGAAAGCGAAAGATTTCCCACAGGGTCTGTGTAATGCCCATCTAATCCAGCAGATACTAACATGAATTGGGGCTTGTACTGGCGTATTATAGGCGCTACGATTTCTTTTAGAGCCCTTATATATACTTGGTCGCTCGTTTGGAAGGGAAGCGGAATGTTTACGTTGCAGCCTAAGCCTGCGTCTTCTCCAACTTCGTTTATGAATCCTACTCCTGGAAAACTGCGCGGGTCTTGGTGTAGGCTTATGTATATGACTTGGTTGATTTCGTAGAAGGTTTCTTGTGTGCCGTTGCCATGATGCGCGTCTATGTCCAATATGAGAATCCTGTCTAATTTGAATTTTTTAAGTAAGTGTTTAGCGGCTATGGCGACGTTGTTGAAAATACAGAAACCCATTGCGTGAAAGCGTCCAGCGTGGTGTCCCGGAGGACGTACCAAGGCAAACGCGTTTTCAAACCTCTTTTCCATCACAAGGTTGACAGCCGTTAATGCGCCACCAACTGCGTAAAGGGCAACATCAAAACTCTTTGCAGATGCAACTGTATCGCCTGAATCTAGAGCTCCTCCTCCAGCCTTGCAAACCGCTTCAACAAGTTTAACGTAATCTGCATCGTGAACAAGCTGCACATCTGCAACGCGAGCTTTTTCGGGTTCTACAAACTGCCAGTTTTTGCACTTTGAAAGTTTTCCTTTCTTTAGTTCGTTGATTATTGCTCCTAAACGTTTTGCGGATTCCGGGTGTCCAACGCCTGGGTTGTGCTGATAGTATATGGGTGAAAAAACGACTGCTGTTTTGCCCATTTCATTTCATCTTCTTGAAGAGTGTGAAGAATGTTTTCTTTACGTAATCTCTCTCGGATAACCCTTCCTTTTTGGCGAGTTTTTTCAGAGTTTTGCTAACGCCAGACGTGTATTGTATCGCCTTCTTAGGTTTTTCCACTATTGTTCGTGGAAGACCGAGATTTCTGGCGACTTGCCTCAGAACCAGCTTTCGCATCCCATCGTCTGGTAATTTGATTTTCATTTCTAAGGGTAATTCTATGGCAAATTGTGCTATTTGGTAGGTGGCAAAGGGCAAACGTAGTTCTACATTGTGGAAGTTACAGAGTTTAAAGTCTCTCTCAAAGTTGGTTTCATACATTTTAGTAATATCGTTGAACATTGCTCTATATACCATTTCACTTCCACATGTTGAGTAGTCATCGACGTATCGCTTGTATCCACCAAAAAGCTCATCTGCACCTTGACCTGCTAACATTACTTTGAAATTCGCTTTAGCCGCTTTTTCTGCTGCCCAATAAATCGGAATACCTATGCTTGTTTTTACTGGGTCTGGCTCTTCAATTAGCCAAAGAACTTTTGGAAGCGTTTTCTCAACATCCTTCTCACTGAAAAAGTGAACATGAATTGGTAACACAAGCTCTTCTGCTGCTTTTTTTGCATGTTCAGTTTCCGGCTGCTCTTCAAGGCTAACATGTATCAAGTGAACATCTGTCGCAATTTTCTTTGCAAGAAACGCAATTATACTGCTGTCCAATCCTCCTGAAAAAGCCACAGCAACTTCCTTTAGCTCCAAGACTCTTTTCTTTATCGATTGTTGCAGAAACCTTTGCAGTTTTTTGGCGGCAGCTTGAATTGTTAAGTGCCTCGGTTCCGAATATGCAAGCATTTTAACAGACTTAAATTTGAAACCATGCGCATTGATAAACGCCATGTTTCCCGGAGGAAAGGAATTGACATTTTTTATTCCTATTCTCCATAATGCTTTGCGTTCAGAAGCTAAACATGTCAAGTTTGCATTTTGACCGTAATAGAGTGGACGCACGCCCAATATATCTTTGCCAGCAATCAGTTTTTCTTTTTCTGCTATAACAAAAGCGAAGTCGCCTTCCGCCTTCTTGATGCTCTCTTCAGCGGTTTTTTCGTGGTTTTGTCGCAGTTTTTTAGCAAAGTTTTCTGCTGTAACTGCGTAGAGCCTTCCTTCAAAAACCAACGTTGCATTCTCAAGCTTTATTGGTTGCGGCTTGTCTGTTGTGAGAATTCTTGAGAAGACATGTCCAATTATTATAGGCGAATCGAAGTCTCGATTTACTAGTGCTCCAACAGACTTTGCTATTTTCACTTCAGTCGGCGAAGCTATTCCAAAAGTGTCAACGCCTTTGTGTTCCAATACTTTGAGCATGGCAACTACAGTTTCTGCCGCGTTCTCGCCTCTCTTGTTTAGGACTGCTATTAGTGCACCCATGTTGTAGAGCCCTTTGTAACACACAACATTATGCGTTGCTTTCGTAAAACATTAATCCTTAATTGCCCTATCTCTTCGCGGGGGACAGAAAACTTGCCAATTCTCCCTTTGGATGTAAGCCCAATAGATACTGGGCGTCATGGGACTCCGGAAATGCGGAAAATCTTCGAAGAAGAAGCACGAATTCAAAGACTACTTGATGTTGAAGCGGCTTTGGCATGGGCGCACGCTGAAGTTGGCAACATACCAAAGAAAGACGCTGAAAAAATTGCGGCTATGGCTTCTACAAAACATGTTAAGATTAGTCGCATTAAAGAGATTGAACGGGAAATAAAACATGACATCGCCTCTATGGTCAGAGCCTTGGCAGAAGTTTGCGGTCCAAGCGGTGCCTACGTCCATCTTGGAGCGACAAGCTACGATATTGTAGACACGGCTAACGCGCTTCAACTAAAAGATGCGCTGGAGCTTATTGAGAAGAAGCTGAATGATTTCGAAAGGGTTTTGATAGAAAAGTCGTCTCGATATAAGAATACGTTGATGATTGGTAGAACTCACGGTCAACATGCGTTGCCAATCACTTTGGGCTTCAAGTTTGCCGTTTGGATGCGAGAGATTTCCAGACACATCCAAAGACTACGGCAATGCAAAGAACGTGTTCTTGTTGGAAAAATGAGTGGTGCGGTTGGCACGCAAGCAGGCTTAGGCGAGCATGCTATGAAAATTCAGGAGCTTGTTATGCAACGTTTAGGAATTAAAGCTGCTGACATATCTACACAGATAGTGCAGCGAGACCGCCACGCAGAACTCGTATGCCTATTAGCGCTTATCTCTTCTACACTTGATAACTTTGCCACTGAAATTCGAGAACTGCAGAGACCTGAAATTGGCGAACTCTTCGAGTTTTTTGAACCAGAAAAGCAGGTTGGAAGCTCCACGATGTCGCAGAAGCGGAATCCAGAGCTTTCTGAGAGAGTTTGCGGGTTAGCCCGAATTGTTAGAAGTCTTGTTGTTCCCGCTTTAGAGGATGTTGTGACTTGGCATGAACGAGACTTAACGCAATCCTCAACAGAACGTTACATGCTTCCCGAAGTGTGCATTTTGGTTGATTATCAACTTTTCTTGATGACTAACATTGTGGCTAATTTGCGTGTTGACGAGGAGCGTATGCAAAAGAATATTGAGCTGACTCAAGGACGCACAATGTCAGAAGCGATTATGATTGCGTTGACAAAGAAAGGCATGAGCCGCCAAGAAGCCCACGAGTTGCTAAGGAAATTGACATTGAAAAGTGAGATGGAAAAACGGCATTTCAAAGAAGTTCTTCTTGAAGATAAAACTGTAAGTAAAAAATTGACTGAAAAAGAAATTGTTGATGCATTGAAACCTAAAAATTATTTGGGAACAGCTAAAGAGCAAGTAACAAAAATGATTAAGAGAACCATGAGAGAGCGCAAGGCTAGAGGAATAGCTTAGTATTCTGTTAGCGCCTTCTGTTTCCACTCTTCTTCTTTTTCAAGTTTTTCCCATGATTCCTTCTTTACGTATCCGCCCACTTGTTCTTTTATTTTCTTCGCCAATTTAGGTCCTATAAGTGGCAGATTCATCAGATTTTCAATAGGCGCATATTTTATGTCTTCGATTGTTTTGTATCCAGAGTTGTAAAGTATGCGCCCGCGAACTCTGCCAACTCCTTCCAGCTTGACTATTGGCAAGAGTTCTTTCTTCACGCCTTTTTCTATTCTTTCTCTTAACTCGTTAGTTTGTGGTAAGACTTGTTTGTTGCCGAAAAGCATCGCTAACTCATGCGTGGCATAAAATAGCCATTTAGCATTTTCAATTGTTCTATAAAGGTCACCTGGTTGCGTTCGGAATTTCTCGATTATCTGGTCTTCGCTCAGTTCTTCAATCCAAGCCTTAAGAACCATGGCTGTTTTGACTTCTCCGAGAAATTGTTCGTAAGCTATGCGGTCTTCCCACTCGTCTGGCATGTCAACTAGAAACTCGTTCTTATGCTCATCAATGAAAACTGCTATCTCATCAATTTCTTGCGTGTACGGTCTCATTATTGGACCCATGTCCGGCGTGTGTGCAATCATCTGCAGGAGACTTAAGTCCGTAAAGTATGCGGGTTTCCGCTTCAATGCTTCGCGGATAATCACAGCTGACACTGGGTCAATGTAAAGCTCACTTACGCGTTTCCCAAACTTTGTTGCGGAAATTTTTTCGCTGTCAACTTCAATCATTTCCTCATCATAAAGATACTTGAGAATCTTCGCAATGATACTTTTAATCGCGCTTATCTCATACTGATAAGCATAAAAAGTTCTACCAAAAAAATCGTAAATTCCACGTTCAGTATGCGCATAATCCGCAGCGACCGTCGCTAAAACGTGCCCTCGCATTATCCTTTCAACAGCAAGCCTCGACCATATTCGCTCCGGACGTGCCAGAATATAATTTTCCATAAGATAATCTGCTTCGTCATCGGTTTTAGCCATAAGCACGGCTTCGCCAACCTTATCGTATTTTGGTCTTCCAGCTCTGCCAGCCATCTGCTTATACTCTAAAACACTAATTGGATACCATCCGTAACCAGGCTCGTAACGTCTATAATCTTGGATTATAACAGTTCTCGCCGGCAAGTTTACGCCGAAAGCCAAAGTCGGCGTGGCAGTCAAAACCTTAATTTTTCCTTCTCTGAAGGAATCCTCTATTAGTTTGCGGTGTCCTCCACCCAAACCTGCATGGTGGAAGGCTGTGCCACGTTTGACAAGTTCTGCCAAAGTTTCGCTTATTCTTGTCCTTTCTTCAGCCGCTAAAATTCTCTCTGCAATATACTCCAGCGACCGCTTCATAGGCTTGGATAGGATTTCTTCGATTTCACCAGCTACTTTCTTTGCAATTGTAACAGCGCTTTTTCGTGTTGAAGCAAAAATTAATGCTTGGCCACCAGATTTGACGGTGCTTAATGCCAAGTTAATGTCTGGACTCTTGGTTTTTTTCTCTATTTTATGTGCGGCGCCGTCTCTAAACTGGATTTCTTCGTGTAGTAGAACGCCTTCTTTTAGAAGGATTGGTCTCCATTCGGTAGTAACATAATCCGCCTTAAGCCATTCAGCTATTTCCTGAACATTGTTTATTGTGGCGCTTAAAGCTAAAATCTGCACATCTGGATTAGTCTGCATAAGCCTTGCCAGAACAACCTCAAGCGTTGGACCACGTTCAGCATCATTCAGCAAGTGCACTTCATCCGCGATTACAAGTGAAATCTCATCCATCCACCTGGCTCTGTGCCGCAGAAGCGAATCAGCCTTCTCGTTTGTGGTAATAATTATATCGTAACGTTCAAGCCACGGGTCGCTGCTGTCAAAGTCGCCAGTACTTATGCCCACCCTCACACGATTTTCATCTTTTTTCCTTATCTGAGTGTACTTTTTGAACTCTTCAAACTTTTCATTTGCCAAAGCGCGCAAAGGCGTCAAATAAACGGTTTTGCCATTCTTTTCGAGTATATGCTTAAGAGCACAGAATTCAGCAATCAAAGTCTTTCCAGAGGCTGTTGGACTTGCCAGAACAAGGTTTTTTCCTTCCAGCACTCCAGCTTTTACTGCTTCTTCTTGCGGAGGATAAAGTTCAGTAATTCCAGATTTGATTGTCACTTCTTTAACTACTTCTGGAATTGACAAGTCTGTTACTTTCACTTGGATGCGCTCTTCCCTTACAACTGCAATTATACTGCAACAGCAATTATAAACTATTAGATGACGCTTTATGGCTGATTTTTGGGTTATGTTTTTCTATTAGGTAATTGCTACTAAAAGTGAAGAACGTTAGTTTATCATAAAGGATTGAGTTAAGTATGGTTGAAAACGTGAAAGAACTACTTCGTGCGCATGAAGGGATAAAGCGCGAAGTTTATTTAGACATTGAAAACTCAAGCGTGGTTCCGCAAGAAGTAATTGACGCAATGCTACCATATTACAATCAACGGGCATACGGCAACCCAACACTAACGCATAAGCCCGGTTGGGAAGCCTTCGAAACAATAATGGAATCCACACAGAAAATCGCCAATTTTTTGGGGTGCAAAACGCTTGAAGAAGTTAACTTTACGCCGGGTGAAACAGAAGCCAACAATTTAGCCTTAATGGGAACATTGTTTTCGATGAGAGACAAGGGTAAGAAAATTGTAATTTCGGAAATTGAGCCGATAAGCATTTTGCACGTTACTGAGATGTTACAGAGATACGGTTTTACCACAAAAAAGGTTCCTGTGAACAGTGAAGGCTTCGTAAACCTTGGAAAACTAAAAGAAACTGTTGACAGAGAAACTGTTCTCGTGAGTCTATCCGCTGTAAATCATGAAATTGGAACAATACAACCCATCAAAGAAGCTCTGGAAATAGTTAAGGACAAAAATCCAGAAGCACTCTTCCACACAGACGCTTCAGACGCATACTGCAAAATCCCGTTTAACGTGCAACATTATGGCGTAGATTTAGCAACTATAAGCAGCTACAAAATTTTGGGACCGCGAGGCATAGGTGTTCTCTACGTAAAAGAAGGTGTTAGCGTAGAAAAAATTCTTGAAGGCCAAATTGGAACGCAGAAACTCTGGCCAGGCGTTGAAAACACGCCTTTAATTGTTGGGTTCTCCAAAGCGTCTGAGTTGGCTTTTGAAAATTTTGAAGAGAACACAACTCGTATGCGTAGTCTTAGAGACAAATTGATTAACGGAATAGTTGGGAAAATTTCTGATGTCAAACTTAATGGGCCAAAAGGTGGCAAGAGAGTTTCAGACAACGTGAACATTAGCTTTTTGCGATGTGAAGGCGAAGCATTAACTATTGAGCTTAGTTTGAATGGTGTTTACGTTTCAAGTGGGAGCGCTTGCACACGGCGTTTGCTTCAGCCTAGTCATGTTCTTGTTGCCATTGGCAGAAAATTCGACGAAGCCCACGGTAGCATACTTATGAAGGTCACGCGGTATCATACCGAAGAGGATATAGATTATGTTTTGGAGGTTCTTCCTAAGGCTGTTGAAAGAATACGAGGAATTACAGGCGCTACAGGAGTGGAATGAGTATGTCGCGGATACCTTTACCCTACAATCCCAAAGTACTTGAACTATTCAAAAACCCTAAAAATTTGGGCAAAATGGAAGACGCTACAGTAACCGCAGTTGCAGGCAACCCTTCATGCGGAGACATGATAACCTTCTACCTAAAAATTAACGACCAAAACATCATCGAAAGAGCATCTTTTGAAAGTTATGGCTGTGCAGCCAACATCGCTACATCAAGCATAGTCACTGAAATGATTAAGGGAATGAAACTTGAGGAAGCATGGGAAATCTCTTGGAAGGCGGTTGCAGAAGAAGTCGGTGGCTTGCCAAGTGTAAAGTTTCACTGTGGCATTTTAGCTGTTGGTGCTTTGAAGCGAGCCATCAGAAAATACTACAAGAACAAAGGTGTTTCGCCCAGTTGGCTGCATGAAGAATTAAGTTTTGAAGAGAAGCAAGCGTTGGAAGAGGAGGAGTTGGCAAAGGTTCTCGCTAAAAGAATGAAGCTTGAGGAAGAAAAGTAATGTTCGACCCTTATAAGGTTCGAGAAGATTTTCCAATCTTAAAACGGAAAATCAACAACTACCCCCTAATCTACTTCGATAACGCAGCGAGTTCACAAAAGCCAAAACAAGTAATAGATGCCATAAAAAATTTCTACGAAAACCACAATGCAAACGTTCACAGAGCCGTCCATACTCTTTCTCAAGAGGCTTCTCAGCTTTACGAAGATGCACATGAAGAAGTTGCAAAATTCATTAACGCAAACGGTATTGAAGAGACAATCTTTGTTAGGGGTACAACTGAGGCAATCAACCTTGTTGCTTATGCATGGGGTCTGCGCAATCTAAAGAAAGGTGATGAGGTAATTGTGTCTCTTATGGAGCACCACAGCAACATCGTTCCTTGGGAAATTCTGTCAAAAATAAACAGTTTTAACATAAAATACGCTGAAGTTAACAACGATGGAACACTAAACTACGAAGATTTCGAAAACAAGTTTTCCAGCAAGACCAAAATTGTCTGTTTCAGCCACGTTTCAAACGTCACTGGAGTTATAAATGACGTAAAACGAATTGCAAAAATTGCACATGAACATGATGCCTTAACACTTGTAGACGGTGCCCAGTCGGTTCCACATTTGCCAGTTAACGTTAAAGAATTAAACATTGACTTCCTCGCTTTTTCTGGACATAAAATGCTAGGACCTACAGGCATCGGCTGTTTGTATGGTAAGCGTGAGCTTCTTGAAGATATGGCGCCTTTTCATGGCGGAGGCGAAATGATACGTGAAGTTTCATACAATCCAGTAACGAAGCGTTGTTCGATTTCTTGGAATGATTTGCCTTGGAAATTTGAGGCTGGAACGCCGAATGTTGGTGGCAGTGTAGGGTTGATGGAGGCAATCAAGTATCTGAAGAAATTAGGTATGGAAAGTGTTAAGGAACATGAATGTGCAATGACAGAGTATGCCATGAAACGCTTGGAAGAATGCAAGAAAATTGAGGTTTACGGTCCAAAAGATGCATCTATAAAGTGTGGAATAATTCCTTTCGGTGTAGATGGCTTAAGCTCGCATGACGTCGCTTTGTTTCTTGACAATTATGGAATCATGGTGAGAAGCGGTTTTCACTGCGCTCAACCATTGCATCAGGTATTCAAGCTAAACTCCTCTGCACGAGTAAGCTTCTATGTTTACAACACACGCGAAGAAATTGACCGTTTCATAGAAGTTTTAAAGGAAACTGAGTTGATTTAATGGTTTCCGTCGAGGATTATGTGGCTAGAATTGAAGAAACATGTGGCGAAGAAAAACAGTTTATCGTCTTGTTCAGATACGAGAGAAAAGAGGAAGCCATCGCAAAGATTCTAAAAAGAGCTAAGACTGAAAGGTCAATTTCATCCATAATTTTTGAGTTAACTTTCCAGAATATTTCGTTTCGTCTTTATGGAACTGGTAAAGCTATTTTTCGGAATCTTAAAGACAAGATTGAGTTGCGGAATATTTTGATTGAACTTTTATTGTAATTATGTGACCGAATTCATTGTATTGAATCGTGAGAAGTAAGATTTAAATCAAATCCCACGAATAACACTAATGAAAACACAGAGGGAACCGTTTTGCCAGAAAACAAACAAAAAATTTCAGAAAAACCAATGGAAACGAGTGCGGTCGGGTTCGGATTCCAAGGTGGAAAAAAGAAAAGAAGCGAAGCCGTCTATATGGTAGAAGAACAAGTCAGAACAGAACTAAAAGACACCAAACTATCAGTTTCAATAACAAAAGCAGCAAACCTCGATTCGCCATCACATGCAGAACTTCGAAAAAAATATAGAATAGACAAGTACGACTTACATCCAGGATACGTTTTTCCCGAATCCCAACAAACACTAATACCACGCAACACCCCAGAATACATAGACAAAGGCTTCAATTACGTTGAGAGAATAGTACGCGCCCTATACCACTTCAAGCAATGCGCCTTAATTGGTCCCAGCGGAACAGGAAAAACACACATAGTCTACTTAGTCGCGGAACTCTGTGGGCTTCCTATGTGGGAAATAAACTGTGGTTTACAAACGTCTGCCTACGACCTTTTTGGAAGATACATAGGACTTGGAAAAGAAAACTGGATTGATGGGCAAATAGTAATGTGGTGCAGAAACGGTGGCATACTTTATCTAGACGAAGCTAACATGATGAAACAAGACATAGCCACAAGACTAAACCCGGTTCTAGACACCAGAGGTCACATTGTTCTTACAGAAAAAGACAACGAAATAATAAAAAGGCATCAATACGGCTACCTAGTAATTTCCATGAACCCCTTCTCAGCTGAATTCGTTGGAACCAAACCATTAAACGCTGCTCTTAGGCGACGCATGTCAGTTTGGATAAACTTTGACTACTTAAGCATAGGCGACAAAGTGGCTCCAGACGAAGTAGAACTCATAGCGAAAAGAAGCGGAGTAGATGAAAAAACAGCCGAAAAAATAGTCCGCGTAGGAGCTGAGCTTCGAAGGCAATATAAAAATGGAGACTTACCCTATGGACCATCACCTGGAGATCTAATCAACTGGGCGACCTTGGTTGCAGATGGCTGTCCACCAATAGAAGCAGCTGTGGAAACAATAGTTGGAACAACAAGTGATGATGTAGAAATACAAGCTGTCGTGAAACGCATTGTAGAGTCTATTTTCGAAAAATAGAATATGGGTTTAGACCTTGAACTTTTTTGATTTTGCATGGTCCACCGCTTTTCAAATAACAAAGAAAACGTATAACGAAATGAAAGTTCTTTTTCATGATGATTTAAGGTATCCTTATCTTGGAAGAGACAGTAAAGGATACGTTCTTCATTTGGTTATCCCAAAACGGTTGAACGGCAACCATGTCTATTTTCAAGGGTTAAGATTTAACCTTCAAAATCCAACCCATAAGAAGATTATCTGGTATTTGTTTAAGGCGTCAGTTTATCATTTAAGTCTTCATGCTTTACTGTCGAATTTTTCGGTTTATTCAAAATGGGCACGAGGCAAATCCATCAACTTATCCACGTTTGTCATCAGTGCAATCGAAGACGCCATAATAACTAATCATTTGAAACAGTTTTTTCAGCAATTTCTTCCAGAAATAGCTTACGCCAATACTATTTCTTTTCTTCGAATTAAAAATGTTGAAAAGCTTTCGAATGACATGTCGCGGGTCCTGACTTCAACGCTTCTAAATTGTAACTTGGGAAAAATTAAGGGCAACTTAAGTAATGTAGCACGTACTGATGTTGAAGCAATAACTTCCATTCTTCACAAAATAGGCGAAAACCCAACAATAGATGATAGAATAGACGCGGCCACCAAAATCTATGACGCTCTCACTACTTACGGAAACGTTTTCGAGATTCCCTCTCTTTTATACACAGAAAGCCACGGAACAAACGATCTTTTCTTTGAACAAAAAATACCAACAGAAGAGGAAATTCAACAAATTCTCCTCGAAGCTCTAACTGCGCTTGGTCCAGAAACCAAAGACGAAGAGCAACGTAGAAATATGCTGCAAAATTTGAGAGAAAGTGAACCTCTCCAAGCTTTAAACGCTTGGTTAGAACGAGAAAATTCCAAACTAAAAATCTTGAAAGGCTATATTGAGATAGGAAAAGAAACAAAATTTGAGGATTTTGAGTTTCCAACTGAAGACTATGTCGAATTTCAAAGAAGACGAGAAGTCTTAGGCGGTCCCGTTAGACGCATATTATATAGGCTAAGGCTTTTGAAAAATGTCGGCGGTGAAGATTTCAGACAAGAAAGCGGCTTCGTTGACTTGCAAGAAGCCATACAAGTAATCGCCAGCAAAAGCCAACGAACAGATATATTCTCTCGGGAGGAGCTTCAAACGAGAGAAGATGCTTGGTCAATACTCATCGACGCCAGCCACAGCCTCAGCATGTTCAAAGGCGAAGTACGTGGCATAGCTTTATGCTTGGCTGAAGTTGCTAAGCAACTGATTCTTGACCAAAACTCTTGGGGCATGTACGCCTTTAACACTAAATTTTACGTTATCAAGGATTTTTCTGAAAAATTCGACACTCGTGTAAGGGCTAGAATTGGCGGTTTATCTCATGGCGGTTTAACATACTTGCCTGACGCCATTTTGCTTGCAGCTCAAGCTTTAACGAAGCGGCTTGAAGAAGCTAGAGTGTTAGTTGTTGTCTCTGACTTCTTTCCAGCTGGTTATGAGGGAGCTGATGAGAAATTGAAGGAGAACATCAAGAAAATTGAGCGCATGGGTGTAGGAATTATAGGAATAGGCGTTAACAGTCGCGCGGTCAAACAATACATTCGAAATAGTTGCGTTGTTGAAAATCCTTTTGATTTGATGAAAAAGTTCACTAAGGCATTCATGGAATATAGTTCCGGCTAAGCACCGAGTTTTTAGACTTGTTTTGCAACTGAGAAGTCCGCCAGAAACTCAAATTTTTCCGCGGTCTCAACACCTTTTTTCTGTTTAAAAACTATCTTCTCTGGCACTCCATCGTGAATGTATGTTATATAGAGCACTTCTTTTCCTAAGCCATATCGTTCTAAATCAATAATAGAATTTTTGGCTTTCTCTAACTTCTCAATTTTATCTTTTAGTTCTTCGGTTGCCTCAAAAAGTATCTCCGCTTCTCCCAACTCATCAGCACAGAGCATTACGTCCTTAAACTGCACCCATTCAGTAGAAGTGTCAAGTTTTTTACCTTCTTTTTTGCCGCTTTTTCTGCCTCCAGTTCTCAAAACTTTCTGGTATTCTGCAGCTTTTTTCATTCGTTCCTGGTTTTTTGCAGACTCTGGGCTTCTCAGAAGGCTTCCTAACCATTGACTGTAATCTTCAAGCAACAATTTGTATTGGCTTATTTCCGCTTCTATGCCTTCTCTGATTTCTTTGAGAGAATAGAACGTTCGAATTTCTGTTAATAAGTCGCCCAAACTGAACACCACCAAGTTTAGCCTTGATTTTCGGCTTTAAGCGACTGTTGCACAACATCCATTTGTTCCTCTTCTTTCGAAGTCGCAGATTCATCTTTGCCGCCGACAATAGCTTTAGCGACTCCTTTCAGTTCCTTCTTGATTCTTCCAAAAAAGTTAACCCGCGTGCTTATCTTCTTTCTATACAGCATAATCACCTTTGCCAGTTCCGGCATTATTAGCCATAAAACAGCCATGACAATTTCAGGCGGATATTCAGCTAGAAACGCTGAGGCTACCTCACCTTTTTCGTGAACAAGTATCAAGTGTCCCTCCTCATTTAAGACTACTTTTTTCACGTTTTTGCGGAGTGGCACATCTTGTGGTGGAATGTTGAAGGAAACATTCAATTTTTTGAGAATCTGCTTAAGAGATACGCAAACTTCACTCATGAGATTATTTTCTTCCATCAAAAACTCGCTTAACTGTAAGGTTTCCTCACTTATACTCTTCAATAATTCTTGCAGTTTCTGTTCAATTTCAGCCCCGGATTTTTCTATTTCCTTTTCATCTAAAATTTCTCCACGTTCATCTGAAAGCTTAACAGGATGGAAAAAGTAGGCTTCTTCGACGACCTCTTCTTTTTGGGTTTCTTCTTTTGGCGGGGCCTCTGCATTTGCCTTAGGCTTTGGTGGCGAGTTCTTTTCTTCCATGAGCATCTACCCTAATATTCTTCGATAATTTGCACTCTCGCAATTAGTCAGACTGTTAGAGGATAATAGAGTTAGTATGTTGTGTGTTGTTACGCACTAAACAAGCAATTTGTTTTTATTGCATGCTATGTGAGGCTTAACGAAAAGAAAAGCAACCACGCCATATAGAACAGCGCCTAAAGCTTGCCTAAGCAAATCTGGCGAGTACCAAAACCAGCTTGTGCCTCCACTAAAATGCAATCCCGCTATAAACCACGCAAACAACACATCAACTAAGGGCTCAATGACCATGGCAATTTTAGGCGGAAGTTTTATGACATGCGAGTCTACGCTTAAAACCATGTAGATCGGCATGTCTGCAACCAAAACAAACAACGTTAATCCTGAAAATATACCAAAATTCTCCATGAAAGCTCTTGCATACAAATTAGCCTCTTCATGCGGCGCACGGCAAAACATTAGCGTTGATAAATAATCAAAGAATATGAAAGCAAAAACCAGAACAGTTCTTCTTAACCAATGGTTATTTTTAGGCAACAGAAAGCGTTTTAGACAAAACACTTCGTCTATTCTGCTCTGCATCCTTTCTCCTCACGGCTTACTAAACCTAACTTATGGTCTTGTGGTTAAAACTTTGTCGATTGAAGAAGGATTCCGTATGTGAATTTTTAATTCATATTTCGAATTCAAAAGTATAAAATACAAACTTCGCGAAATCGGATTCTGCCTCGGAGTTCGAATAAGGAGCAAGGCTACAAGAAGGGTCAAAATGGAATTATCCGTGGAAAAACCTGAAAACATCATGAAACTATACGACGAGAATACCGGCTCATGGCGATTTATCAAAACAGACAAAGGACTCTCTAAATCGCTTGAAATTATCGAGAAAACACTTTATAGGCTTGGCTTATCAAAGAATGAAATAAAAGTTTACGTTTATCTTGCAAGAGCAGGCGAGCGCAAAGCAAGTGAAATTTCCGAAGGGTTATCCCTTCACAGAACTGAAACCTACAGAATCTTGCGCGACCTCGAGAAAAAAGGGTTAATATCCTCTGTTTTTGAGAAACCATTAAAGTTTATTGCGACGCCGTTTGAAAAGGCTCTAGACATACTTATTGAAACCAAGAAAATGAAGCTAAGTCTTCTGGAAAAACGCAAAGCAAACCTTGTTGACATTTGGCTTTCTCTTCCTAAACCAGAAACGGAAAACGAAAGAAAAGAAGTGTTCCAAATACTCGAAGGCGAGGAGCAAATTAGCTTAAAAGCAGATGAAATATTGAACACCGCAGAAAGGGAAGTTTCCATATTTGTATCTGAACATGACATACCCAACTTCTATCACCACGGGCTCTTGGACAAACTTGAAAAAATCTCCAAAAAAGACGTGGATGTTCAATTATTAACCAACTATTCTCCAAAAAGCTACTTCTTTATCGAGAAAATAAAATTGAAAAAAGCAAAGTACTCGCTTTCAAACGTCGATGAACTACCGACGTTTATACTCACAGACAATAGTCAACTTGTTTTGTTAATAAGAACAAATAATGGAAAGAAACGAGTTGCAGCCTTATGGACCAACTATGACGCTTTCATTAAAGCCTTAAAAACACTCTTTCTAGAATTATGGAACAATAACGCTTAGACTTTCCTCTTCAATCTATTTACAGTCTCATGCAACACAGTTTTTATTAACGTTCTAGCTTCGCAATCTATAGTCAACAATATTGCTGAATAAATTATTCCACCAATTACTGTTACTCCTATCGTCAAAAAGATAGTCGTTGGATGTGGAATTATAAACAAAAACACTGCCATAGCAATTGAAGCTACCGTGTATTTTGCAATAGCCTTCCAAGGAACTTCTACCTTAACTGCCTTATGCACAAGGACATATAACACTACGAACATTGCAAGATGAGCCACTGTGTTAACTGCAGTGACGTATATTGTAGCTAGCAAAGGCTGATTCCTCGCAAAATTAGTCAAAAGATAGAAGGTTGTTGGCAAAGTTATCGCTGAATGAGCATAAGGCAAGGAAAAGGCAATAAACATGCGGCTTTTTGCAACCTGCTTGAATGGTATTTTCGCTTTTTCATCTATTTTTTCAATTCCATAAAGTGTGGAAGCATAGATATTCGAGATTGTGAGTATTAGCGCGTCTATCCCCAAAATCATCAAAACTAACGTAGCATCTTTATAGACTTCTTTCTGGATAACAAGGTAAGAATCTGCCATGACTAACACACCTGCAGTCATGGGAATTGCGAACATCATGACCATTTTTATTGCCGCTGTTACATCTTCCATTTTGTTTTCAGCTAGAAGTTTAGGATATAGCGCGTATGCCAAAAACGTGGAGTATGTTATTATGTTTGCAATTATTATGGCAGCTTGGTAATAGCTTGGCGCTATTTCTCCTCCATAAATTGGAAGCATTAAGAATATGATTGCAGCTATCCTGTCGCCTATCAAATTGTATATGTTGAATGTTGAACCCTTAACCCATTCTCGAATGTAGCTAAAAGCTATTTTCTTTTTCAGTTCAGCCGCAACTTCCTTAATGTAAAACGCGATTTTAACAGCAAATGCTACCATAATGCTTATTAGCGCGCCTAAAAGAGAAAATTGCAATTCTATTATCAAAATAAAAGCCAACAAAACTTTACAAACTTCGCCCACCAGCAAACCGTACCCTACAAAATGTGGTTTCTGAGCTTGTATGCATGCTTCTAAAGCTACAACAAAATAGTTTTCTACGATGTAAATTGCAGCAGCACTAAAAAGTAAAACATAGTTTCCAATGTTAAATGTTGGAATTAAGAGAGGGAGCATTGCAAAGTAAACAAGTGCTGCAGCAACGCCTAACAGCATGTTCGCAAAAATTCCAGTTTTGGCAGCACCCTCTTTATCTCTGGCTACGAAGCGCATAATCCAGAAGGGAAAAGCCGTTGATAGCAATATGAAATACGGCATTATAATGTTGAATGTTCCCCATGCTCCATAATCAACTTGAGACACAGAACGCACTAACATGAACGTGAAAGCGATGCCAGTTGCTACGCTTAGCAGTTTAGCCGTAAAAAGTATAAATCCAGAATATTGTAGGCGAAGTTCTTTTTTTGTCAAAGAGTCACCTTGTTTACCTTAATGAGTGTACTCAAGACGGTAATTTGTTTTGTGCCGGTTTTGAGAGTAGCTTAATTTTCGTTTTTGTTCTGCTAACCCAATTGTAAATTGGGATAAGCAGATATTTTACTGATTGTGGGAAGGTGTCCTTAATTTCCTTGTGCAATCCAAGTTTTGTGGCTATCACTCCTTTTCTTGTTAAAGGTATACAATATCGCGTAAGAGCAAACTTGACGACTCCATTACTTTCTTTGAATTTGTCAAGCGATGGATGATTTCCCATTCTACCATACATAAGCCACTGAACACCCTTGTCTGCGCAAACCTCAACCGCCTTAGCCACTAACGCGTTGTTGACTGCTTTGTCCCAATGTTTCTGAAGTGAAAGTATTTGCGAGATAATGGCTACGTTATCTCCGTGAACAAGCTGTATAAATCCTACCAGTTCCTCTTGAAGAAATGCTCCAATAAATGTGCAGTTCTGTGACGAAAATACCATCTTTTTTACAGCGTCTAAGGGTGTTCCAAAATGTGGAAATCCTCTTTCTTGTCGTATTGGTGTTTCATTGTAGATTTTCCAGATGCCTTCTGCCAGTTTCACGCTTGGCTCTACTATTTCTGCTTTGATTCCGCTTTTTTCTGCTTTACGAACCATGTTTCGCGTTTTTTTCCCTATGCTACTCCACCATTCTTCATAACTTTTTACTTGCAGAAGCCCAACATTGTCGTTTACTTTTATCCAGTCTTTAGCAGGGTTTGGAATTGCATGGCACCATTTTCTCTCAATAAATGTGAATATGTCCACACCTCTTTCCCTAAGTTTCTCAAGAAATCTCTCATGGGGAATTACGTTTCTTTCATATTCTTTGGCGTCTCTTGCTATCTTTAAAAAGATTTTCTTGCGCATTTCCAGCGTTTCAAATTCTTTGTCTGCATTCAAAATTCTTCTCAACGTTTCGTAGTAAGGTCCTCTGCGGTTTATTTTTCCTCTTTGAAAAAGCCATATCGGATGAATATGCAAGACACGTCCTTTTCCAATGTAATCTTCTGCAATTTTTGTTGCCGTTTCTTGATTGTGGTTGTAGCAGAGAATGTCTAAGCCTTCCGTGGGAAACTGGTAAAAAGACTGTAGCGGAAAGTTTTCTGGGATTTTTGGCGCTTTCGCTTTCCATCGCTTCCACATTATTCTTGCCAAGAAGCGGGCAGTTCCATGAATCGTGTAGTAGCGTATTTTTCTGTTTGTTACTTGTTCCAGCATTGACAACTCTTTGCATGGATCGTTTGCGATGTGAAGAGCTACTTCATGCCTTTCATTATCCAGTAAGCTTAGCAATTCTTTGTCTGGGATTGTTTTTGGCGTAAAAAACCAGTAAGCTTTAACCTTCCTTGGCGATTCGTTAATCATTCTAGCAAGTATCTTTGAATTCTTTAGATAATCCTTACCGACTTTAATGTTTAAAGCTGTATAAATGAAGCTCCTGGCTCTCGAAGGATAAGGATAGTCCACGTCAATTCTTAATTCTATCAATGTCGTCTCCATTTGCCACTTTTAGATGAAATTAGATTCTACGTTTATAAACCCTTTATGCATTTTTTAAGTCTGCCAAGAAATTTTGTGAGAAGGCCTCTAATCAGCTTTTATTTCATTTTTTGAGGATATAATACTTACTCTAATATTACAGAATGAAATGATCATGGACTATTCTTGGCGAACTCGATAAACTATTCGCGCCAGTAACTAATAATTCTGTTTACACTACTCAATGGTTCTCATGATATCTCTCCAAAACTAGTTTAGATTTTTGTATAATGATGTTTTACTTTATGTTGTTTTTAAGGAGAGATGTTTTTCTAAAATTATCGGTTTTAAGTCATTCTATAACAATTGAAGTTAGTAGATTTAAGAATCGCATTGTATCCACTGCCTTTTGATAATCTTTTCTATTTGTTACGATAACCTTTCCGAATCCATTAGCTGCTTCTGTGAGAAGGAAATTCAAATAGGAAGGCAGCATGTTTTTATTCATTAAATTTAAGAAAATTCGAGCGTCTTTTCCTTGAAATATTTCTTCTGTGTCTTTGAATTGCAAATTTATTGTTCGATTTGATGGAAAGTTTGTATAGAATCCAAGCAAAGCTTCAAAATAAGGATTTTTTGGAATCTCATCATAATAAGAGTGCAAAACAAGCTTAATCATATCCAACAAGCATTTAGGAGAACTGGGTTTCTGAGTAAAGAATGGTTTTGACCATCTTTTAAAAGCTTTGATTCCTACTTTTTGAAGTTTTAAAAATGGGAAATTCAATCGTTTGCTGATTTCAATTATCGTTCTTAAGCACCCGTTTACAGTTTCAAACTTTCCAACGTCAGATCTAGCATAATTTTCCGGATATACTCGATATTTATACCATGGTTTTATTTTTTTTAATTTCAAAACAGCAACGGTTTTCTCGCTAAATTTTAACCAATAAGGCATATTCCAAGTAATATAAGTTGAAATCACGTTTTGAAACGCTACTCTTTTAACAAAAAATACATCAGAAGCTATATTTGACCCTCTATTTAGAAACAATACTGCAGGCGAGAAGAAGTCAATAAAACTTACAGTTCTTGCTATTCCATTAACCTCTCCCTCCTCGTCCATTTGGTATAAATCAGCAAAAACACCGTCGTAATTTTGGCTTTTCAATTGTGAAATGGTTCTTTCTAATGCCATTTTATCTAGAAACTCATCGTCGGAATGTAGGATTGTAACGAACTTACCTCGCAAAAATTTAGCACCGTTCATTAAAGCGTTCAACTGTCCGCTATTTTTTTGTCGCAGATAGATGATTCTGTCATCCACAAATCTATTGATAATGGTTGGCGTATCGTCTACGGAACCATCGTCTATTATTATCAATTCCCACTTCTTGTAACTCTGATTTAGAAGGCTTTCCATTGCGTTGCGTATGTATTTTGCGTCATTGAATGTTGGCATCAGCACCGAAATTTCGGGGGTTTCGATCATTGTTTATTCCACCTTAGAAGACGTGTTTTATTATGCAATAAAAAGAGTTAGAGAATAACGGTGAACTGAACCTTACGTATATGTGGCTTCGAATTGACACAAAGGGAGCAACATCATTTATCATTGCGTTCTTAACCCTTGATAGCTGTAACTATAACATTTTTTTCGCTTATAGTCGAAGGTAAGATTAGCTTTGCGATTTTGTCCAATGTTTTATGTGGACTAAAAACTAGAGGTAAGGTGGTATATCTGAATTTGATGTGTGAAAAGTCAGCATTCAACAAAACATTTTCCATTTCAGTTCTAGACCAGCAAGCTATGTAACCCCTATCGCTAAGAACTTGAGGTAAACCTCTTATCTGTCTAATTATGATTCTCCAATGAAAAATGTTTGGGGTGCTTAATTCCAAGATACCTCTTTTCTTTAAAACTCTATATATCTCTCTTAGGCATTGTATTGGGCTTTCCACATGTTCGATTAATTCATAAAAGCATATTTTATAAAAAATTTCTGCTTTAAATGGGAGATGGTGGGCATCTCCGCAAACAAAATTTTCTGGCCTATTCTCCGGATGTTTGCATAAGTCTATGCAAATATTACCCCTTGCTATGTCAAGCTTGTCTGTCCCAGAACCCACATCTAAAATTAGCAATCTATTTTTTCGCCTCCAATACATCTTGGTATACATCGTAAACTTTTGTGGCATGAGCCATATAGGAGTGGTTTTTTAGCACATATTCTCTTGCTTGTCTTCCTAATTCTAGCGTTAATTCTTTATTTTCCGTAATAGCTTCAATCGCTTCTGCTATGTTTTTCGGGTCTTTCTCTTTCGTGAGTATTCCATTTTTCATATGATTGATGATTTCGCGCATTCCGCCGATGTTAGAGCATATAGCGACTTTGCCGCAAGCCATTCCTTCCAGCATGGCAAGCGATGTAGCTTCTTGGATGTCGTGAGAAGTTATTGAGGGTATTAGGATAATATCTGCCATCTTGTAGTAAGGCGCAATTTTGTTATGGGGAACTAACCCAGCAAAAAATATTCTACCATCTTCCCTTGCTTCTTTCATTACCTTATCTTTTTCTGGGCCATCTCCAGCAATGACCATTCTTATTTTTTCATTTTCTATGTGTCTCATAGCTTGAACAGCATAAATTACGCCATTCTTTTCCACAAGCCTTCTAGCCACTAAAATAATTATGTTATTTTCGCCGAATCCAAAAGTCTTCTTCAGTTTCTTTTGTTCTTCTTCTGAAACTGGTTTGAATAAGTTTGTATCAACAGCGTTATGCATTACACTAATCTTGTCAAAGGGATAATTAAATTCTGAAATAACATATTCTTTCAATCGCTGGTCAACAGTGATCACATAATCTGCATTTTTCATTCCCTCTTTTTCAAGTTGCAAAAGATATGGATATAGTTCTTCACGGGCTTCTTCGTTTTTTATAAATTCTATGTTTTCTCTTGCAAAATAACCGTGAAGGGTTAATACTTTCTTTTGAGGTTTTTCTGCGGTGCTTATTAATGATAAGACATCGTGAGCGTGTATTACGTCAAAGGCGTTTTGTGGGATGCGCCTTCGCAAGTAGTCTATCATCCACTTGAGTTTGGACTTGTAACCATATTTGTCCTTTAATAGAAGCAAGGTGCTTCGTTTGATTAATTCCCTCAAACTTTTTGGATTGTAATAAAGCGTGATAACTCCAACACCTATTTCTCTTAATCCTTGTTCCAACAGTAGTAGGTGAACGTGTTTTCCTCCAAGATGCGTTATGTAAGGGTTATCTGTGGATGTGAGAAGCACGCGCATTTAGCAACCCCTCACAGAATAATAAATTTTTAGCAACCTTTCCAAAATCACATTTATCGTATGCCTTGTCTTGAAATAATCGTATTCTTTTTTCCACAAATCGTTATCTGCGTTTTCTATAGCCTTTACAATTTCATTCTCTGTTGTGACATCTTTTAATGGAAAGCTGTTGTACTCGGGATATGCTGATGAGACATGTGCTATTACTGGTCTGCCGCACGCTATTGCTTCTAACGAAACAACACCCAATGACCCCAGTTTAAATCTGTCGATAACTACATCCGCGTCCCAGTAGTATTGGTTTAGTTTTTCGTGAGGAATTTTTGGCAGCATGTTAACATGTAAACCAAGCGAGTAAGCTAAACTTAAGGTTCTTTCAAAATCCACGCCGTATCTAATGATGTTAACTTCAACTCCATCTTTGATCTTGCCCAGAGCTCGTATTGCCACATCTGTACCCTTCACCTTCCAGTTTGAATCGCTTGCAATAAGCACTCTCTTCTTCCCATCGTGTTCTGCAAGAGGTTTTGGGTAAAAAATCTCTGTGTCAACAGGGTTGGGTAAATACTCAGCGTCTTCTCTGAACTGTCTTGCTATACCAAGAACATCCGGCGTGCTCACCAAAACTTTGTCACATTTTTTTAAATTATGCCTAACTATTCTACCCCACAAAGGATGCTTAAGGCTGTTTCTCAAATCACTGCCATGTGCATGTCCAATTAATGGTTTCTTTTCCAAACGTGCGGCAATGTAACAATCTTGAAGAAGATAATGAACATGGTACACGTCGCCTTTCGCTTTCAAAATTTTGTAGGCTAAACTGAAAGTTTTGCTCCATAATCCTCTACTGCGCTTAATATGGTGCTTTTCAATGTCTGAGGGCATGTACTTTAGCAAGGTTTCTCCGACAAAAGCGCAGTCGTTAATCATGACAACCTTCATTGCAGCACCATTAAACTACACACTTTATCCTACCTTAAATATTTTCAAAAAACATAAAATGAATTAGTAATTTGAGTAAGCCATGCCTAAGAATGCTTTCCCAATTTACTCATTAATTCTTTTTGAAGCGTGTCAGCTCTCTTCTTAACCTTCTCAATCTCGCCCTTTACAATTTTGTCTTTAATTTCTTTTTTTCTCTTTTCGTTCGACTCTAAAATCAAACGCAGAAATTTCGAGTCATAAACACTTAACAACAGTTCAGTGTTCGGTATCAGACAGTGTCCACCAATAACGTCTGGATAATGAATAGGTTTGTTCAATCTCAGTCGATGTATATCTTCCAGCATATCCACAACTTCATCAAAATCCGCATTGAAGCGCCGTGAAATGCGATGCATTTCTTGGAAACAAACAATCATCCAAGCCCTATAAGTTGTTTCGAAAAGCTTCGCCAACTCCGTTTCCACCGGGCTTTTAAGAACATTGACTTTCAATCCAAGCTTTTCATAGTGTTTTTGGGCTCTTTCCGTTGCCTCTTTTGTGAAGCCGCCAATGTATTTGCTCCAGAACATTATGTCTCTCTTCATGGACTCCACGGATTGGTGCATTCCGCGAATTGGAGAATGAACCACATGCGATTTGGTAGCTTCGTAAATTTTCTGAGTTGTAAGCGGCGGCACCGTGCTTTCTATTATTGTTAGTTTTGGATTAATCTTTTTAATGTAATCTATTGTTACTTTGACAAATGTTTCTTGTTTTGTGCACGGATAACAAATATGCATCACGTCAACCATCTTTGGAAGTTTCATTGCTCCTGAAATCTCTCGCATTTTCTTCTTGTCCAAATCAAAACCGTGCACTTCAAATTTTCCGCTTTCTCTGAATAATTCAAAGAGGGCACCGCCCACTTCGCCTAAGCCGACAATTAAAACGCTCTCTTTTGGCATAAACGTTCACCGGAGATTTTCAAATAACATTGAGTCACATATAAACTTACGTCGAATACACCTTTCAATAACTTTACGTGGTCTTCAATCTTTGCACGATTTTTCCAATGATGTCAACCGGATTTTCAAGCTTATCCACCAATTGTCGTGTGTCACGTTTTTTGCCTAAAAGTTCCTTGGCTGTTTTCACTACTTCGGAAGGATTAACTTTCACGATTGGAAATCCTTTTTCCATTAAAAAGTCATTCACGTACTGTTGTTGAAAAGTGTTCACAATTATGGCGGGTGTTCCTTGCAAGGCCGCTTCTCTTGTGATTGTTCCTCCAACGCCCACAAATAAGTCTGCTTGGGCCACTAAACTTGCTGAATCCACAAATTCGTTTGGAACGATCAAGTCGTTAACAGTTTTTCGGTGATACCTCGATAGAAAGACAACTTTTCCAAGCTTTGTTAACTTTTTTGCCAAAGAAATCATGTCAACTGCTTTCTTTGTGTAAACAGCCTTTTCCTCTAATTGTCTAACCACAATCAACGGTTCTCCGAAATCATACCAAACTTTTGGTTTACAGTTCTTTATCCAAGCTACTTCGTCTACACCGTTAAAACTCACAATTTCTCCTTTAATACCGTAAGCTTGTAAGTTTTCTTTTGGAATCGCCTCAGAAACCACAACATAATCTGACAAGGGTAATGTAAGCCTATGTACAGCCTCCGCGTAAGGCGTATCAACAGTTGTAATAACTTTCGCTCCTAAACCAAAAGCCACTCTGCATAAGTCCACAGAGCCATGAGAAATGGCTACTTTAGGGGTCTCTTTTTCAAAAATTTTGCAGAACATTAGCTGACGGACTGTCCCTTCTTTTAATCTCGTTAGTAATGATTTCGGATTGTATTTACCTGCAACAATAAATTTTTCATTTAAAAATTCTGCTAAGGGTAACGTATCTGGATGCCTTCTGGTAGTTAAAATGATTTCGTGCCCCAAAGTCCGAAGTTTTCTCGCCACGGCTACGGCATATCTCACGTGTTTGCCTGTGCAAGCATCATACCATATTTTCATTTATTAACCCTCACAAATTGGCATCCAATTTTTTTTGCAGCAAGATAATCTTCATTAGTGTTACCTACAAATAGAATATTTTGGGGATGGATTTCTAACATTTGTGCAGCTTTCTGCAATTGTTTTGTTCTGTCAAGGCTGTCTTCTCTGGTTATCGTGAAATTGAATGACAAGTCTAAGCGTTCGGTTATGTTTTCAACTAACTTTTTGCCTTGCATTGTCACAAGCGCCTTAGGAATTTCAGAAAATCTCTGGAAAAGCATAATCCCTTCTTTGTTTACTGTAAACTTTCTCAGCGCTTCCAATTCGAAACTGTCCCAAACCTCAAAAGCTCTTTCCCTTGCTTTCTTATCCAGCTTAGAAATCTTTTCTGTTAGCGGTCGCACTTCCTCTGTTTTCATAATTTTGCTAAACTCTTTGAAAAGTTTCTCGTAATCTATTGGCAAGTGTATTATTGTTCCATCAAGGTCGAATACAGCAGCCTTAATCAACGGTACATTTCCCCGATTATTTTCCCGTTTCGAACCAGTTTCGCTGGCGCATCAATGTGGCGAATCCAATAGGTGTTTTCTGGCAGTACATCATATTTTGGTATTTCTGGGATTCTTTCATCATAGGCGAGTTTAACATATAAATATGGAATGTTTGCATAGTAGTCTTTGCGTAGGATTTTGCTTGCGTAAGAAAAGAAGAAGGATGTTGTGAACATTCTTCCCGCGTTGATTTCAGTTGCACATGGAACTCCATACTTGTTTTCTTTTAGGTCTACACAAGCTATTCCGGTGAAGTTTGGGTCGATGGCTAACACTGCTTCTGTTCCTATTCGATTTACTTCCTTGTCATGTACTGTTTTTTGAACGGCTGGCGTGCCTGTTATGCCTGAAGGAGCCAGATATGGATATATATATTCGATTCGTTCTCTCGCCATTGAGGTTACGAGTTCGCCGTTTTTCCATAAGCTATGAAATCCAATGTTTCTTCCTGGCAAATGTTCTTGGGCGATGAATTCCCAATTGACGTTGCGTGATTTCCAATAGTTAATCCATGAGATGGCTGTTTCTTTGTTGTTGGCTGGTGTGCTTCCTCTTCCGCCAGCGCCGTGTCTGGCTCTAATCCAAATGGGATTTCCGAGCTCTTGAAAGGCTTCTTCTATGTCTTGCTCTTTGAATAAAGCCATAGTTCTCGCCACTGGGATGCCTTTGTTTTGCCAGATTTGTGCGGATTCCAGCTTGTCTTGGCATGCTTTCACTGCCTTTTTTGATGGCAGAAACGTTTTTGCTTTGAGTTTTTCGCGATTTTCCGAAGTAACTTGCACTTCAATGTCGGGTTGTGGATGCAGAAATTCGATTTTTTCTTTCTCTATTAACTCGTTTAATTTGTCAATGTAAAGATGTTCTGTTGCCTTCGGAACCAGATACTTCTTGTCTGTGGGAGCTAAATAAACAAAATGTGGATTCGCTTCTGTTCCGACAACGAACATTTTTTCCGGCGCAATTCGAAGCGATATGACAAAGTTTATTCCGGCGGGTCCGCCAGCCCCAGTAACCATAATTCTTTTCATTCACTCACCTAAGATTCTTCATTCCTAAACATCCGTTCGAAATTGTTTGTTGCGCTTTTCTTTGCAGTATAAGAAGTAATCGATTTATATTTATTACCAATCAGTCAACTTTAATAGAATAAAAACGTCTAAACCGAAGGAACAAGATGGGCCGGTCGTCTAGCTTGGTAGGACATTGGCTTTACGAGCCAAAGGTCGCTGGTTCAAGTCCGGCCCGGCCCACCATAATACTATCAGAAAGCTGAGTTGTCTTCGAGGGGTTCTATTATTTTTTTTGGATTAAAAACTGATAGAGTGGCGGTTGGTAGTTTCTTGCCAATTTTCGAAATTAAGCCGACAGCGTCCGTTCCAAGTTTGCATGCGATTGCATATTCAAATAACCCCAGTTGTCCGATACTCACTACGTCACGGTTCATTCCTGTTGTTTTTAAGGCTGATTGAATTTCTTGTAATGTTGCTCCCAAAATTATGAGTCTATCCTGTAATGATTTTGTCCATTGCTTATATTGGGTAAGCTGTTTTTCTGAAAGAACCGTTTCGACCTCACCGCCATCTTCATCCACATTTGAGATTTTGACGGTTAAAGGGAGGTTTTCTTGGAAACCGTAAAGTTGAGCTATTTTTTGCAATGCCACTTTCCTTCCATCCGCAAGTTGTGCTTGCAAATGTTGCAACGGAACCGTGGCGTCAACGATTTCTGGTGCAAAAATGCCTACGTCTACGCTGAGTTTATCCTTTCTCTTGTCCATGTTTACTATTCGCCCTTTTACTAATGAGAATTTTCCAATAGATTTTAAATGTGTTGGGCAAAGTCCCACTTCATCAGCTAAATAACGCAACGCTACTTGTTCGTCTTCGCCTGAAACATTTACTTGAACCCATCCGCGAGGAGCAACTCCACAAACTTTTGCTTCAACTCTTAAATCCTTAAGCAAGTTCTCTAAAAACTTGTTAACATACTTCAGATGAAAATTGTTGTAGGCTTTTACAGATAAGGTCACGGTATGCATTTGCAATCGCCAATCAATGTCAGCATTTCTCTATGCAATTTTTGTATTCTCGTAATGGCGGAAGGTGGCAACTTTTTAGAAAAGTTTTCTATGGTTTTCTCTATAGATACTCGCCGTGAACCTTCAATGAGCTTGTCTGCGTATGCAACAATTTTTTCCTCTAGAGTTTGTGGAATGTAAATGTCCTTGGGCCAGCCAAGTTTTTTCGCTTCTGCCATAGTTATTCCGCCGCCCACGTGTCTCTTTATTATGGAGATCACTGGTTCTGGTAAGTCTAGTGTTTTTGCAATTTCTGCTCCTGTAATGGCGTGGTGGACACTGTGGGTTTTTGCTCTTCCAATGTCATGTAATAAGGCGCCTATTTCTACAAGTTCTAAATCTACGTTTAATCCGCGTTCTTGACAGACTTTTGCAATTTCAACTGCGAGTTTTGCCACTGCTTTACAATGTCTTATTACGTTTCTTGTGCATCCGCTTTGACGGAGAAGTAATATGGCTTGGTCGGTTGTTGGAAATTTTTCACTCACCGAGTTCCTTCCTTAACTGCTCGACTTTCTTTGTCAATGCTTGAACAATCTTATCGTTTTCATAATGCATCAATGGTTTGCCGCATGTTGGACATTTGAAGACAAGCTCCATGGTTTCTTCGAATGGAATGCGCTTGCATCCGGGTGTATAGCAGTAGTAGAAATCATGGTTTTTCTCGTATTCGAGTCTGATATTAAGTTTTTCGAGGACTCGCCGTTTTTGGCTGAGTATAAAGCCTTCAAGCTGGTCGGATTGTAGTTTCCAGTGGAATATGAACCAGCCAGTTTTTGGGTCACGTGTTCTTCTTAGACTAACTAGCGAATGGTCATAGAGTTTGTAGAGGATTTTGCGGATGGAGTTTATTCTTATTCCTGTTTTGTTGGCGATTTCCTCATCTGTTATTTCATCTGAGTTTTTCAAAATCTCGATTAATTTAATTGCATCTTCTTCACCTAAAGCTTCTGCAACTTTCATCAATGTTGCATCATCAATAGTTGATAACATAGTGACCCTTTTGCTCAAACATTGAACACTCGTTTTCTAAATAATATATGTGTGACCTTTAATTTAAATCTCTTTTTCCAATCAGAATCAGAAATTCACAATTTTCTTGCCTCTTTTCTGAGGGATTATCCTAACTTTTGCGTCATTGAAGCTTTTCTCCAACTCTTTTCCTTCAAATAAGCGGTCAAGAAACACCGCGAGACTTGCACATTCTGAATGCGGTTGATTCCCAACAGCTACATTAAAATCTGACACTGTTTCTCGAAAGAATTCTGCTGGAACTTTCTGGCTTCCAACAATAACTAAAATGTTTTTTCCAGAAGACTTGATTCTCTGCAACACGTCGCTTGTTTGAATGTTTTCTCCGTAGGTTGTTAAGTGAACAACTATTCCGTCTTTTGCCTTCCAATTTTTTACAGCCTTTTTCCATGGTATCCCCATTTCAAAAAAGAATGGTCCTCCCCAGTTTCTTGTTACTTTTTCTAGAGTTTTCTTAATATTTTCATCTTCTATGTCTGACAATATCATGCCAGTTGCTCCTAGCGCGCGGGCTGTTAACACAACATGAGTTGTGAGTCTTGCGTCTCTGCGTGGTCTGTGCCCCCACCTTAAAACTACCACTTCTGGCATTTTCTTGCATCTCTTTCATTTAGATTTTCTCGAATTTTCCATTGAATTCTTCTACATGTTTTTTAACTTTCTCTGCAAACCATGGAACTGCTTCAAAAACGATGTTGGCGGAGTTTTCTGTGTATTTTATTGTTTTTACGTCTGTGCTTTTGAATAGCCATGATATGAATGGCATTGTTTCATTTGTTGTTGGAATGATAATGGAGGCTTGGACATAGTTTTTCAACATTTTTAGGATTTCGTTTTTTAGTAGGTCAATGTTGCTTTTATGAAGGGCTGATATTGGCACGGGGTTTGGAGCGGTTTCTTCTAGGTTTTCAAGTTTCTGGTAAGTTTCTTCTTTGGATATTAGGTCGATTTTGTTTAGTGCTGTTATTATTGGGATGCCTGATGCACCTATGCGTTCTATTGTTTCCAAGCAAACTGTGAGTTTTTTGTGTATTGTGTATATTGGTTCGCTTGCGTCTATGACTAGAAGTATGAGGTCTGCGTATATGGTTTCTTCGAGTGTTGAGTGGAAAGCTTCTATGAGCGTCAGTGGTAAGCGGTCTATGAAGCCTACAGTGTCGGTTAATAGAAATTTCTTTTTTGAGATTTCCACAAGTCTGGTTGTTGTGGAAAGAGTTGTGAATAGAGTTGTGTCTACCGGTACTTCTTCTTCTGTTAATGCGTTAAACAGTGAGCTTTTTCCAGCGTTTGTATATCCTGCCAAAGAAATCGATGAAAAGCCTAACTCCGCCCTTCTTTCTCTGTGCAAAACGCGTTTTTCCCGAATTTTCTTTAACTTCTTACGTACGGTATGGACTTGTTTCTTTACAGCCTCGTAGTAAACATCCACTTCGTAAGCGCCGAGTCCCATGAATCCGGGTTGTTCTCCTTTTTTTGCTAGTCTTACTCTTTCTTTTGCATGAGCTAGTTCATACCCAAGTTTTGCTAATTGGATTTGTAGTTGTGCTTCGGTGGTCGTGGCTCTTCGTGTGAAGATTTCTAGAATTAGCTGAAAACGGTCGATTGCCTCTACACCAGTAGCTTTTGCTAAATTATAAGATTGGACTGGTTTGAGTGGATTGTCAAAAATTACCTTTTGAGCGCCGGTTTCTTTCACGAGTTCCGCTAGTTCTTTGACTTTTCCAGCGCCTATTTGATAGCGTGAGTCGCCTTCTCGAATTTGTTCCATCTTCCCGACAATTGTGTATCCTGCTGATTCGGCTAGATTTTTGAGTTCTTCTAAGCTTGATGGTTCAAAATTTCTTCGGCGTTGAACTATGATTGCTTTCGTTCGGTTTTATCCTCCTCTCTCTCCGTGTCTTTTTTGTTCAGTTGGATTAAGTCACCTAATGTTAATTCACGGGTTGATGTTTTCGTAATGTTTGTTTGCGGAGTCTTTTCTTCTGATGCTGGAACTAATAATCTGACTTTGAGAGCGCGCTCAAGTTTTGTTGTAAGCACATTGTCTGGTTTGATTTTTCCAGTTTCAATTTTTTTTAACACTGAGATTTTTTCGTTTATTTTTTTGCCTAGTTCTTCGTGGGAAAGTCCAAGTTTTTCTCTTGCCTGTCTTATTTTAGAATCAAAATTTTCTATGAGTTCTAAACCTGCGTCTACTGGTGCTTCTGTGGTTTTTTTACTTTGAGTTTTCAGCGGTTGAAGCGTTGCTTTGGGTTTTGGTGTCGCAACTTTTGGTTTTGTTTCTTCCCAAATGGTTGTTCCATGTTTGGAGCATTCGTTGCATACTGTTAACTTGGCTCCTTCAATTATGACTCTTAAAGGTTTGCCGAAGATTTTGCGTCCGCAGACTTCGCACCGCAATTGTTGGCACGCACCTAAACTGTTTTTATTAATTTGGTTATGTTTATAGTTTGTCAAATCACGATGGATTGGGTGATGGTGTTGACGCGTTTGGAAGAAGCTCTTAAACGAATTAGAAGTGTTGCAGACTACCAGTTTGGAAAGGGCCTAGGCGCAGTGCTTTTTCCAAACGATGTAGAAATAGTTTATTCACAGCGAACTGGCAGAATTCGCTATGTCTATTTGAGTGGTCATAGACTTGCAACGCTTCGCCCAACTGATGGCTTGTTCTCCTTAAGTATTGCTGGTGCAAAGCGAATCGCCGAGAGTGGTTGCTCTGTAAAATGTTTTGTCGTTGTTCAAAATGAGGTTTCAGAGGTTATCGCTGATGGTGGCGACGTGTTCGCAGTGCATGTCGTGAAGGCTGATTGTGGCATTCGCCCAAAAGACGAGGTCATCGTTGTCGATGAAAATGGTAAGGTTTTGGCTGTTGGAAAGGCTATTTTGTCAGGCGAGGAAATGAAAATTTTCAAAAGGGGCGTTGCAGTTAAAGTTAGACATGGCTGTTCTGAATAGAGTTAAGTATATGAGGTTTAAATGGCAATTGTTTAGTGGAAGGTGAACATTGTGCATAGACGCGTTAGCCCTCGTGAAGCAAAACGCATGATGCAGCGCATGGGCATGAGCATGGACGCAATTGAAGAAGTTAAAGAAGTTGTCATCAAAACATCAAACAAAGAAATAGTTATTGAAGAACCCGAAGTGGCTGTTTTAGCTGTTCAAGGACAAAAAATCTATCAAGTGACTGGTGGAAAAATCACTGAAAAAACAGTTGAGCGCAAATTAACCATACCCGAGGAAGACATAAGACTCGTGGCTGACCAGACAGGTAAAAGCTTAGAAGAAGCCAGAAAAGCATTGGAAGAAAGCGGAGGAGATTTAGCTAAGGCTATCCTTCTGCTTCAATCCTAGGGTCACTATCTTAGTTATTTTCCGTTGCTTTTAAGTGTCGTTATATATAGTATTCTGGATTGGAGGCAGGACTGTTCAGTGTTTGACATAGTCTCTGTTGGACATTTCAGCATTGACTCCATTTTCTTGCCAGATAGACATGCGCCCTTTATTGTTTTGGGCGGTTCTGTGGCTTACGTTTCTTTTGCGGCTAGGCGTTTAGATGCTAGAGTTGCTGTTGTTTCCAAAGTCGGTGATGATTTTCCGGTTGCTTACTTATGGTGGCTTCGGCAAGAAGGTGTTGACTTATCTACTGTGGTTAAGGTTGAAAATGCGAGGACCACGCGTTTTGAACTTAAATACGATAATGGTCTGTTGAATCGTACACTGCGGCTAAACAGCAAAGCGCCAGCTATAACCACAGATGATGTGCCGGATTCTCTGAAAGCCAAAGTCATCCATCTTGCGCCCATAGCTGGCGAAATAACATATGAAGTAGCTGAAAAACTGAAGCGTCACGCTGAAGCTTTATCAATCGACCCGCAAGGACTGATACGCACTTTTGACGAAAACGGAAACGTCTCTCCCAAAACATCGACTGACAAGCACATTCTAGAACTCATAACTATTTACAAGTCTTCACAAGCCGAAATCGAAGCACTCACAAACCAACAAGACCTTAATTCAGCCATAAAAGCAATTCATGATTATGGCGTTGAAACAGTAATAGTTACTTTAGGCGTGAACGGCGCAGTGTTATCAGTTGAAAATGGCATCTGCAACATTCCAGCATGCAAAACAGAAAAAGTTGTAGACCCAACAGGCGCAGGAGATGCCTTCATTGGTGGTTTCCTAGCAGAATATGTAAACGGCGAAAACCTTCTGAGATGTGCATGTGTAGGCGCTGCAGTAGCATCTTTAGTTGTTGAGGCTCCGGGTCCAACTTTCTTTGGTGACAAAGAACAAATTTATCAGAGAGCGCGTATGCTTTATGAAAAAGAAATTAAAGGATGACACGTATTGTATTGCGTTAAAACTGTGAGTATATAAGAGGGGCGTTAAAATTTGGGACGGGTTGACAAAGGCGTGAAGTGCAGTGTATCCAACTGTAACAAGGAAGCGGTTCGTTCTCTGTCTACTGATAAGGTAAAAGCTGCAGGTTTAAAAGTTGGCAGTGGCGAAAAGCGTGCCTACTTATGTAAGGAGCATTATAAAGAGTTTAAGAAGAAGACAAAGAAGGATAAGCAGCTTGAAAAATGGCGTTATAGTGCTTAGCTGGAGGAAAAACTGCTTATGAGAATATTGCAATTACACTCAAACTTTATCGAATACAAACCAGTCCAAAAAGAAATAGCCATGGCAGAAGAAGCCGAAAAAAAGATTGTTCGCCTTGAAGAATTAGTCGTGCTTTTCACCGCTGTTGAAGAAAGCGACAACACAGTAGTAGCCAAAAAAGCCGTCGACGAAGTTTACGCTTTTCTCGAAAAACTGAAAGTAAACCGCATAATAATCTACCCCTACGCACACTTAAGCAGCAACCTAGCAAAGCCCACAGAAGCCCTGAAAATCGTGAAAGCTATGGAATCCTATGCAAAAGAAAAAGGCATAGAAACATACCGCGCGCCATTCGGCTGGAACAAACAATTCACAATCTCAATAAAAGGGCATCCGTTAGCTGAGCAATCACGCGTAATATTGCCCACAAAGGTAAAAGAGGAAAAAGAAGAAAAAATTTCTGAAGCAGTAAAAGCCGAAGAAAAACTGGAATCCTTCTGGTACATTCTCGAACCAAACGGAAAAATGACCCCAGTAAAAGAATTTAACTTCAAAAAACACGAAAACCTAGAGAAATTTGCAAACTATGAAATTTCCAAAGTGCGCGCCAGTCAGCAAATGCCCCCGCATGTGCCCTTAATGAAAAGACTAGAAATAGCCGACTACGAACTCGGAAGCGACCCAGGAAACATCCGCTGGTATCCAAAAGGACGATTAATCAAATCCTTGCTAGAGCAGTTTGTCACCGCCAAAATGATGGAATACGGCGCAATGGAAGTTGAAACCCCAGTCATGTATGATTTTCAACATCCCAGCCTAGCAGACTACATAAACCGTTTCCCAGCAAGACAATACCTGTTAAAATCAGAAGACAAAGAGCTCTTTCTAAGATTTGCAGCATGCTTTGGGCAGTTCCTCATGGTTCATGACACACAGTTTTCTTACAGACACATGCCGCTGAAAGTTTACGAATTAACACGCTACAGTTTCAGACGAGAAAAAAGCGGCGAAGTTGTTGGTCTAAGGCGACTCAGAGCCTTCACAATGCCCGATTGCCATGCCTTCTGCACAAATCTGGAACAAGTCAAAAAAGAATTCGTGACGAGATTCAAGTTATGCATACAAATCTTGGAAGAAATAGGTTTACCGAAAGAAAATTATGAAACAGCAATACGCTTCACAGAAGAATTCTACAATAAAAACAAAACATTCATCAACTCTCTCGCGAAAATCTTTGACAAACCAGTACTGGTTGAAATGTGGAAAGAACGATTCTTCTATTTCACCCTAAAATGGGACTTCAACTTCGTAGACAATCAAAACAAAGCAGCAGCACTCTCAACCGACCAGATAGATGTTGAAAACGCTAAAAGATACAACATAACCTACGTAGACGAGAAAGGCGAAAAACAACATCCACTGATTCTGCATTGTTCTCCGAGCGGCGCAATAGAAAGAGACGTTTATGCATTGTTAGAAAACGCTTACAAAACACAGCAAAATGGCAAACCTCCAATGTTTCCATTATGGTTGTCGCCAACACAAGTGCGCATAATACCCATGTCAGACAAATTCCTAAAAAACGTTGAAGACATGGCTAAAAAAATAGAGAAGCATTGCATCCGTGTGGACATCGACGACCGCGCATTAACTTTACAAAAGCGAATTCGCGAAGCTGAAATGGAGTGGATTCCTTACATAATTGTTGTGGGACAAAGAGAACTCGAGTCTGGTGTACTTCCCGTGAGAGAGAGAAAATCAGGCAAAATACTCCAAATGAAACTAGAAGAACTCACGAAAGAAATTGGAAAGTTAACAGAAAACAAGCCCTTTAAACCACTTCCACTCCCAAGATACCTCTCCAAAAGACCACAATTCTACGGTTAATAATGAAGAAAACTTTCTAACCTTTGCAAAAACTATATCAAACCTTAACTCGATAGACTACATTCTCCAGCTTGGAGGACAAACCTTTGGAAAAAGAATTACTCGTTTATATAGACGGGAAATACTTTCCAAAATCACAAGCTAAAATTTCCGTTTACGACCATGGGCTTCTATACGGCGACGGCGTCTTCGAGGGAATCCGCGCCTACAACGGCGTAGTTTTCAGGTTAAAAGAGCACATTGACAGGCTCTACCGTTCAGCCCACACTATAATGCTACAGATTCCCGTAACGAAGGAAGAAATGATAAAAATAGTTCTGGAAACTCTGCGGAAAAACAACCTAAAAGATTCCTACATTCGACTCGTAGTCACAAGAGGACTAGGAGATTTAGGACTCAACCCGAAAAAATGTCCCAAACCAACAATAATAGTGATAGCTGACACGATTGCATTGCACAAGGGCGAAGCCAAAGAAAAAGGTGTCACAGCAATGCTTTCTTGGGTTAAAAGAGACCCCGTGGACGCAACAACACATGAGATAAAATCACTAAACTATCTTAACAGTATACTTGCAAAAATTGAAGCAAACATAAGTGGCGTCGACGAAGCCATATGCCTCGACAAAAATGGCTTCATATGTGAGGGCGTCGCAGAAAACATTTTCATAGTAAAAAAAGGGAAAATATTCACACCGCCAAGCTATACTGGCGCCTTGCCTGGAATAACTGCTGAAGCAGTGATGCAGCTTGCCAGAAAACTAGGTTATGAAGTCATAGAGAAGAATATAACACCCTACGAACTGTTTAACGCGGAAGAAGTATTCTTCACAGGAACCGCCGCAGAAATTGTGCCAGTTCGCGAGATAAACAAGAGAACAATAAACAATGGGGTACCCGGACCAATAACAAAAAAATTGATGGAAGCATTTGCTAAAATGGTTCAAGATCCGAAAGAAGGAATTCCCATCTACTAGAAACCATTGAAAAAGCAGTAAGCTCAGTTTCTTAACTATTTCTTTCTATGAACCTCTCTATTTCATTGAAGGCTTCTTCTAATGTCTCAATCGGCGGCAGAAAAACTCCTCTCACATGTCCCGCACCATAGACTGGGTCAAATCCAGACCCATGCACAAAAAGCACGCCTGTTTCCTTCAACAGTTCCAATGCAAATTCTTTGTCGGTTTTCCATTTTTGTCCTACTGCATGGATTTTTGGAAATACGTAAAACGCCCCTTCAGGCTTAGCACAACTTAAGCCCTTAATTCTGTTGAGTCGTTTCCACGCATAATCTCTTCTCTGCTTAAGTTTCTGAACAAGTTCTTTCACGTGATCTTGCGGTCCATTCAAGGCTACCACACCAGCTTTCTGAACTGGCGTGTTTGCGCAAAGTCTTATTCTCGCCTCTTTCTCTATACACTGCTTTAGCTCTTGGAGTTCATCTTTTTGATCATAAAAATATAAGTAGCCCAGTCTCCAGCCCGTCATTAAATGTGCTTTAGAGAAACCATTAAGCCCAATTACCGGAACATCTTTAGCTAAGTGAGCCGTGCTGACAAATTTTTTCTCATAAATTATTTGGTCGTAAATTTCATCTGACAAAACAGGCAAGTCGTGTTCTCCAGCTAAGTCCAATATTTGTTTTACAATTTTTTCATCATAAAGTGTGCCGCATGGGTTGTTGGGATTAATTATTGCGATTGCGCGGGTTTTCTTTGAAATTTTCTTTTTTAAGTCATCCATATTTGGTTGCCATTGTTCTTCTTCTACAGTTTCGTATGTAACTGGTTTTCCACCAAAAAATTTAGCGTATGAAATGTAAGGTGGATATGTTGGTCCGGGAAGAAGAATTTCGTCTCCAGCGTCAATGAGTGCAGCCATGACCATTTGTATGCCTTCAGAAATTCCTTGGGTTACAATAATGTCTTCTGCGGAAATGTCAATGCTATTAACTCGTTTTTCTTTTTGACTTATTGCTTCTCGGAGCTCTGGTATGCCTTCAGATGCTGAGTAAGCGTTTGCGCCTTCTTCTACAGCCTTCATCAATGCTTGTTTAATATGTTTTGGCGTATTAAAGTCGAATGCTACCGGGTCTCCTATGTTTAGATAGAAAATTTTCTTGCCAGTTTTTGCGATTTGCTTTGCATAGGCGATGACGTCGCGGATGGCGTATTCTATGGTGCGTACTCTTTCAGTAACCTTCACGTTAGTCAAACTATTCATCCTTCCAGAATCAACGCTTCTGCTCTCTGCAAAAATAAAGCTTATGGGGCGAATTATGGAATGTGAAATGTTGTTGTGGCTTCTGCTCCTTCTCTTGTGCCAACCGTTATTACCACATCAGTGTCTGCATAGACTTCCCAATTGAATTGGCATAGAAGAATGGCGACTTCGCCTGGCTTTATGATTGTTTGGTTTTCGGGAACGATATCTTCTGCTAGAACTGTTTGGTTCTGCAGTCTTATCGTTACCTTTGACACCGTAAGATTCCATATTGAGTAGCTTAAGCTTTCAACTGTTATGTTTAAATATTTTGTATGAAAATCTCCGAACTCCGTGGTAGCAACTTCTGTTATGTTAAGCTCCGCCACTGGAAGAGCAAAAGTGAAATTTAATACATACTCTTCCGCAGTCTTGTTTGCCAGAACATAAACTGTTAAAGTTAAGTTTTCGCCAGCACGATTCGTCCAATCTGAAATATCACAGTAAAATGCTTGCGTTGCACTTGAATTTAGTAATCCATAAGGCAGTTGCGGATTTGCCTTTGTGCCATTTACTAATTCTCCAGTCTCTGCTACTACTATTTTTGTTATGTTAATGGCGTCCAGCGAAGACGCATGGTTCTGTAATGTGACATTGAAATGGGTTCTATCTTGCAAGTTGAAAGTTTCATTTTCGCTGAGAATCTTGACAATAATTGGCGGTGGTGTTATCGTAGTAAAGTTTATCTCAATTTCTTGCAGTGTATAAGCTTTCACTTCGATTTTTTTCCCTCTTGTTTCCGTCCAGTTCCAGTCAAATTTGAAAACAGAAGATTGATTAGCTTCTAAACTCACGGAATATTTATTCGTGATAGCTGTTGCATTTTCCGGAGTGCATGTAATCATTGTAACATTAACATAGTTATTTGTCTCAGCGAAATTAAATATTGTAATGTTGAAATGATCCGTATAGTCTTCGTTGAAAGTAACGTTTTGAATTAGTGGATAAACTTGCTGTAGCTCAAGTTCTTCTATGAACTGGTATCCTTCATTTGTTTCAATCATTACGTTAGCTTTTTTTAAACCATGCCAGTTACCCGTAAAATTAAAACTTACGGAGTTTTTTGTGACTTCGTATGGAAGCGTAGGCGATTTCAATGCAATATCGTCGATTCCTGGAATGTCAATCCAATTTACTGTCAAGTTGACTTCAGAGGCCGTAGCCATAACTAAAGATAAGCTAAAGTTTTTGTATGAAATTCTTGGATAGAAATATGGGGTGACGGATAGTTTGACGAATGGTAGTTGTTTTTCTTTGTTTGGTGCTGGGGCATCGGAGGAAAAGACGCTTACGACGACTGTTTCTCCACCGTGCTCACCTGCAAATCTTCCCCAAGTCACGTTCTCGTTGTCTATTCTGACTTTAGAACATATTATATTCATAAGTTGCCCTTTTTGAACGACTATTCCATCTTGAATTGAAGGCTCTGCTTCAATTACATCATAAAGTGTAGATTGCCCTTTTAAACTAACGGTGATTCTTGTTATCGTCGCATCAGAAGGAGAATAAGATGGGTTTAATACGCCAACTTTGAACCATGCCGCATTACTTTTATCAAAATAAACATCTGTTATCGTTAGAGTTGTTCCTTCTGGAAGGTCAGTGAATTGTGGAATCGTAAACATGTAGGAGATTATGCCGCCTAATATTGCAGATAAAATCATTAGAAGTATAATTATGATAGTTGAAACCGCTTTTGTGTTGTTTGGTACATACATCTTTGTTTTCCCTCGGAGTTATGAATGTTGTTGTATCTCATATTCTCGGAGGTAAATAAGCATTCTCGTATGTTTGTTTTGCGTTATAATTGACAGTAAGCTTAAATCTATTCTGTTTTCAGTAGTTAATCCACAATTAGAGGGAGAATCATGACAAAGTGCGATGTGCTCGTGGTGGGTGCGGGAATTTTAGGCTTATCCACTGCTTACCACATAAAAAGCAAGAATCCTAAACTGAACGTTTTAGTTGTCGACAAATTAGGTGCTGCGGGTCAAGGTAGCACTGCAAAAAGTGCGGCGGCTTTCCGTTGCCTTTTTTATTCTCGCACAAACTTTGACTTAGCTGATTCCTCCGTTGAATTTTACAAACATGCACAAAATGATTTAGGCTATGATTTGAAACTGCGTTGGGCAGGATATCTCTGGCTTTTTGACGACCATGGGTATCAGAAAATGCTTCCTGTTCTGAAGGATTTAGCCAATCGAGGGTTTGAATACAAAGAATATGATGGAAATGATTTAGCTAAAAAATTAAACATGAATACCAACTTTACTGAGGACGAAGAAGCACAAATGATGGGGTTAGGAAATGTTTACAAAGGAATATTTATTCCTAAAGCTGGCTTCATAGATGTTGATTCTTTAGTGAAATTTTACGAATATGAGTTTCTGAAACTTGGAGGGAAGATTCAATACGGCACCGAGGTTGCCGAACTTGTTGTGGAACCACGCCAACCCTTAGGCATGCCTGGTGAGCCTTATTTCTGGCAAGATGCGATAGTTACAGGGGCAAAAACCAATAAGGGTTTCATACGCGCTGAAAAAACAATAGTTGCGACTGGAGCTTGGGCTTCTCAACTTCTAGACCCGCTCGGAATTGATTGTTTTGTTAAAGCAAAGAAAAGACAAGTTTTTTCTGTTAAGGCGAATACTGAGGCTCTTAGAAAACTGCTTTTCACAAAGGAATTTACAAATGTTGGATGTTTGCCTTTCACAATTTTTCCAAAGCCTTCCGCTTACATTCGACCTAATCCTGAAGAGGAAGCCTTTTGGCTGGCATATGCCGATGAATTTCCAAGGGCTTTCAAAATTGAGGATAACCCTGAACCAGAAGATAACTACTATCAGTATGGGTTATATCAAGTTACAGTCAAATATTTTCCTCAATTTTCTGATTGTCAACCTTTTTCGGCTTTTGCTGGTTTATATGAGATAAACACTATTGATGGACAGCCTCTAGTTTTTGAAGAGAATGGCATTATGGTTGTAGGTGGTGCAAGTGGAAGTGGAATAATGAAAGCTGATGCTATAGGCAGAATTGCCGCTGCATTATATAGTGGTGAAGAATACGCGTTGCTTTATGGTGACAGAAAATTCAAAGTCAGCGATCTAGGCCTAAAACACAGAAATGTAGAACCCGAAAAACTGGTTATTTAGCCTTAGGAGTGATTAAATTTATCTACTTTCAAGTGGATACTTAGCAATATTCGTGGAGAAAATGAGTATGTTCGGCTGGACTGGAACTTTTTTGCAAGTAAACCTCAGCAAGGGCAAGGCTGTTGCCAACCGTTACGAAGCTAGTTTAGCCAAAAGTTTCCTTGGCGGCAGAGGATTTGCTGTTAAAATTCTGTGGGATAAACTCAAGCCTGAAATTGACCCTTTTTCGCCTGAAAACTTGCTGGTTTTTGCAGCGGGTCCATTAACAGGTTTGTCTCTTCCTAGCAGTGGTAAACTGATTGTAGCGGCAAAAAGCCCTTTAACTGGAGGTTACGGTGATGGAAATGTTGGGACTCTTGCTGCGGTTCAGATGCGTAAGGCTGGTTATGATGCTGTAATAATTGAGGGCAAAGCTAACAAACCAATCGTTCTGCTCATTCGAGATTCAGTAGCGGAGTTTCTTGACGCGAAAGACCTGTGGGGTTTAAGCTCGTTTGAAACTGAGAAGAAATTAAGAGAACTTTATGGACGTGTAGCTGGTATTCTCTGCATCGGTCAAGGTGGGGAGAACCTAGTCAAGTTTGCAAACATTGTCTGTCAAGAGGGACGCGCTGGTGGAAGGCCTGGAATAGGCGCGGTTATGGGTTCTAAAAATTTGAAAGCTGTCGTTTTTATCGGTTCACACGAGATACCAGTAGCTCAACCAAAGGAAATGAAGGAGCTTGGTGCAGAAGGCTACAGAGAAGTTATGACTAAGCCGAACTATGCTTTCTGGAAACGTCAAGGTACAATGATGACAATCGAGTGGAGTCAAGAGAACAGCGTCCTCCCAACATTCAATTACAGCGAAGGCGTTTTTGAAGAGGCTGACGAGATAGGTGGTTTTGCGATGGAGAAGTTGAAGGTTTCTAATCGTGGGTGTCCGCAGTGTAACATGACTTGTGGGAATGTTGTGAAGGGTTCTGATAAGAAGGAGTCTGAGCTTGATTACGAAAATGTTGCCATGCTAGGTTCAAACATTGGGTTGGGCAACCTTAAGCAAGTTGCGGCTCTCAATAGGGTCGCTGACGAGTTTGGGTTGGACACCATTTCGTTGGGTAACGTGATTGGTTTTGCCATGGAAGCATCAGAGAAAGGATTGTTAACAGATAAGATTTCGTGGGGTAAATTCAAGGAGACAAAGGCTCTAATTGAGGACATAGCATATAGACGCGGTTTAGGCAAATTGCTGGCTGAAGGTGTCCGTTTTGCAGCTGAAGAAATTGGTAAGGACTCTAAACGTTGGGCTATGCATGTTAAAGGTTTGGAAATTTCCGCTTATAATTGTCATTCAACACCAGCAATGGCTTTGTCATACGCAACAAGCTCCATTGGGGCTCACCATAAGGATGCTTGGGTGATTTCGTGGGAAGTTAAAGTTGGTCGTGAAAGTTATAGCGAAGAAAAAGTTGACAAAGTCATTGAGCTTCAACGCATCCGAGGTGGAGTTTTCGAGTCCTTAACCGTTTGTAGACTTCCTTGGGTTGAGGTTGGCTTCGAGCTTGAATGGTATCCAAAATTCTTGTATGCAGCAACTGGATTGGAGATGAATTGGGACAATCTAAACTTGATTGCTGACCGCATATTCAACTTGACTCGTGCCTTCTGGGTTCGCGAATATGGCAAGAACTGGAGTAAAGAGATGGATTTTCCACCCGCAAGGTGGTTTGAGGAACCCTTAACTAAAGGCGCTTTAAAAGGTGCAAAGCTTGACAGAGCAAAGTATGATGTTATGTTACAGAGGTATTATAAGAAGCGCGGTTGGGATGAACGTGGAATACCAACAAAAACAACATTGAACAAGTTAGGATTGAAAGATGTTGCAAAACAATTGGGAAAACGTGTAAAACTGTATGAATAAAAATGAATAAAAACTGAAATTGGAATAGGAAAATTGTAGTTTAGTATGCTCTGGCGAAGTAGACTACTTCTTTTGCCTTTTCTCCGCAATATATGCACTTTGCAAATGTCTTCTCTTTCTTAAGAGGTACTATTCTGATTGTTGCGCCGGTTTCTTCCTTTATCTTTTCTTCACATTCTGGACTCGCACACCAGCATGCTCTGAGGAATCCGCCTTTTTTCCTTAGTACTTTTTGGAATTCACTGTAAGTTTTTACTGTTGTAATATTTTCTTCTAGAACTTTTCGGGCTTTATTAAGGAGGTTTTTCTGGATTTCTTCTAACAGTTCTGTTACCGCATTAATTATTTTTTCTTCCTTAGTCGTCATTTTTTCAAGTGTGTCTCTTCTAGCTAATGTTACTTGTTTTTGTTTTATATCTCTTGGACCAACTTCAATTCTTATTGGCACACCTTTCAGTTCCCACTCGTTGAATTTCCATCCCGGAGTGTATTCTGCTCTGTCGTCTAAAACAACTTGTATACCCCGCTTCTGCAATTTTTCATAGATTTGTTTTGCTTTCGTTAGAATTGCTTTGGAGTCAGTATCCTTATAGGGTATGGGCACTATTACCACTTGTATCGGCGCGACTTTCGGAGGCAATATCAATCCTTTGTCGTCGCCGTGCACCATTACCAGCGCGCCTATCATTCGCGTTGAAAAGCCCCATGACGTTTGCCAGACATACTGCTCTTTTTCGTCCTTGTCGAGGAATCTGATTTTGAAAACTCTCGAAAAGTTTTGGCCTAACTGATGCGATGTTCCCATTTGTAAGGCTTTTCCATCCGGCATTATTGCTTCTAAAGCTGTTGTGTAGAGGGCTCCTGGAAATTTTTCGCTTTCCGATTTCTTTCCTGCGAGCACTGGAATTGCGAGGTAGTTTTCCATCACGTCCTTGTATTCATTTAGAATCTGCATTACTTCTTGATCTGCTTCTTCTTTTGTAGCGTGAGCTGTGTGTCCTTCTTGCCATAGGAATTCTCTGGTTCTAAGGAAAAGTTTGGTTCCTTTCGTGTCCCATCTTATGATGTTGCACCATTGATTAATTTTTATTGGCAAGTCTCTCCAGCTTCTAATCCACTTAGCAAATGTTGCATACATTATCGTTTCAGATGTAGGTCTCAAGGCAAGTTTTTCTTCTAAAGGTGTGTCTCCGCCCATTGTTACCCATGCAACTTCCGGTGTGAAACCAGCAAAATGTTCTGCCTCTTTTTTGAGAAAACTTTCTGGTATGAACAGTGGGAAGTACACGTTTCTGTGTCCAGTTGCCTTTATTTTTTGGTCGAAGATTTGTTGAATTTTTTCCCAGATTGCGTATGAGTGTTCGCGGAATATCATGCAGCCTTTTACTGGAGCGTAATCTGCCATTCCTGATTTTACGATGACTTGGGTGTACCATTCTGAGAAATCTTCGGATTTTTTTACAGTAACGCCTACGTCTGACATGTTCATCTCTCTCCTTTTTCTTTGGTGGTTGAATATAATTCTAGTGTAGAACAGATTCTTATGTGGGCTAAGTTTTGAGAAAATTTAGCAATGTGGAACGTAATCGCCCATTTTGACCACGTTCCCCAACATTACTGAATCAGACTATTAAATGTTTTCTTCTTTTAACCTTAGTGAATGCTTCTTGTTTGGATGCATAAGTGTTTTAACTGTTCGCATCTAAATTTGGATGTGTTCCCAGTACAGATTGGAATGGCGTGAATCAAAGTTGAAGTCAATTCTGGTTATTGGAGACGGAATGGCTGACAGACCAGTGAAAGAGTTAAGTTGGAAAACCCCTTTAGAAGCTGCGTATAAGCCGTCATTGAATAAAATTGCAAAGACTGGAATCTGCGGCATAATGGATGTAATTGCACCGGGCATACCGCCTGGAAGCGACACGGCTACGTTGGCGTTGCTTGGTTATGACGCAGTGAAGGTTTATTCTGGAAGAGGCGCCTTCGAGGCTATCGGTTCAGGAATAAACGTTTCGCCTGGCGACGTGGCTTTTCGATGTAACTTTGCAACGGTTGACGATGACTTTGTTGTTTTGGACAGACGCGCTGGCAGAATCGCAAACGAGGATGCCTCCAAACTTGCTGAAAGTCTCCAAAAAATTAAGCCAATCGAGTCGTCAATAAAAGTAGTATTCAAAAACACTGTACAACACCGTGCAGCTCTCCTTCTTCGAGGACCCACATTATCAACAGCAATAAGCGACTCTGACCCTGAGAAGGTTGGAGAAAAAGTTCTGGAAATCAAAGCTTTGGATGAAACTTTAGAAGCGAAGCACACAGCCAAAATACTCAATGACCTCTTGCAAAAGTTTCATAAAACGCTGAAGGAACACCCAGTTAACAAGAAAAGAGTAAAACATGGATTGCCTCCCGCCAATGTCATTTTATGTAGAGGCGCTGGCACTGTTCCGAATATTAAGCCTTTATCTGAAGTTTATGGTGTTAATACCGCGTGCGTATCTGCTGTTTCTTTGATTAAAGGCGTTTGCAAAGTCGCTGGAATGAAATTAATAGACGTTAAAGGAGCCACGGGGACTCCTCAAACTAACTTTGTTGCTAAGGCTAAAGCCGCAGTTCAAGCATTAAAAACATATGACTTTGTGCTTTTGCATGTGAAAGCACCAGACGTTCCTAGTCATGATGGAAACGTTAAACAGAAGGTTTCAGTAATCGAAAAAATAGACCAGATGTTAGGCTATTTACTTGAGAAGGTAGATTTGAACGAGACTTATTTGGCTGTGACCGCTGACCACACAACTTCTTCTGTCACACGGAACCATGAAGGAGACCCAGTTCCAGTAGCGATAACTGGACCGCACGTTCTCTGTGATGATGTTGCTGAATTTGGCGAGAGAACTTGCGCAAAGGGCGGTTTAAACCGAATAAGAGGCATTGATTTAATGCCTATCTTGATGAATCTTATTGGTAAAACCAGAAAATTTGGAGCTTAATGATTATTGCACCGGCATTAATCGCCATTCTCGGTAATCTGTCACAACTTTGATGTGTCCTTTAAGCATGTTATCCGTTTCCGTGTCTCCTGTGTCAACTCTCAGAACATTTCCTTCTATGCTCTGAAGCTTACCTTTCGTTGCCACGACAATTATATGCTCTTTTCTGACGTGCTTGATGATTTCTGGGCTTATTTGCTGGTTTCCTCTTCCCAGAAGAATTCCTTGGTGTCCAATCGGAGATAGAATAATCCATGTGTTCTGCCAATCTTTTACTTCTTTCAGAATTCTTTTCTCATCTACATCCAACATGACTTTGCCGTTCTTGTAGATATCTACGCCTAGCACCGTTTTTACAGTGCCCAGTAATTCGGCTATGCGTTTGACTGTGGTTCCTGGACCCAGTATGTACGTGGCGTCTGGTTGCATCTCCTCAATTATGAACCGTGCTATTGCGGTTTGGTTCTCTTTTTCGTCGTTTGTTTCTGGGCTTGCTTGTTTGCTTCCTTGAATTCGCATCGGAACAAACGGTCCTTTCAAATAGCCATGCAATTTAACAGCAAAAATGTCGCTTCGTATAGCCTTTTCATCAGAGTCCATAATTTCGAACTCTGTAATTTCCGCTTGTTTATCAGCAAATATTAAAACTACCTCCACAGCATCTCGAGGGTTTACAGCGAAAACACCACTATACATTTTCACTCCGGAAGGCACGCCCAAAACTGGCACTTCATTGCTGCCTTGCATAGCGTCTAAAATGTCTTTGGCTGTGCCGTCTCCGCCGACAAAGACTATCAAGTCCACTTCTGCCTTAATCAGAAGTTTAACAGCGGCTTTCGTATCTTCAGCAGTGGTTTCTTTTCCTATTCTCATAGGTAAAACTTGAACTGGAAACTTCGCTTTTTCCGCTTCATTTTCACCCATTATTCCCGGACAAGTCAAAATCTCTATTTGCCTATTTTCCATATTTTCCCTTAGTTTTCGCAGAAATTCTATGGCTCTTTCCGGCGCTACCGGTTCTGCACCTCGTGCAATCGCTTCCTTCAGAACACCGTTCGTGCCTTTTAGTCCTACTCTGCCTCCCATGCCCGCAATTGGATTAACAATAAAGCCTAGCTTCATTGCTTGTCAGTGACAAGATTTATTGCGCAAGCTTTAAACTATTTTGATGAATAAGGGGCGTTCAATCAGTTGATGTTGCCGTCTACTGGGACATTCTCAATCCTAGCCATCTTGCCTAATCATGAGAAGATAGGCGTTGCCACCGCTACAGGCGTGGAATCAGTCGGCGATAGGGTTCCACACGCAAAACCCGGAGTAGGTGTTGTGGCAACGCAAGCCTATACAAATGTGGCTTACGGCATTAAGGGCTTAGAAATGTTGGCAAAGGGTTTTACTCCAGAAGAAACTTTAAAGAAGCTTTTGGCAGAGGATGCCGAAAATGAATTGCGGCAAGTTGCGATTATGAATTTTAGAGGAGAAAAAGCGGTTTTTACGGGTGCTAAAGCTCCGCAATGGCATGGAGAAATTATAGGTGAAAACTACGTTGTTATTGGAAATTTGCTTGCGGGGAAGAGTGTCTTGGCAAGTATGGCTAGGGAATTTGAGCATTCCAGTGGAAGCTTAGCTTGGAGAATGGCAAATGCTTTGAAAGGTGGAAGCGAAAGTGGCGGAGATAGACGAGGCGAAATTTCAGCCGCGTTGATTATCGTTAGTGCGGATCAAGTAGAAGTAAATTTACGTGTTGATTTTCACAAAAATCCGATTGAGGAACTAATTCGTAAACTTGAGGCTTCGTAGTTAAAATTATGATGTATACGTGTTTCTTTTCTGAAAATTTTTATATCTCGCAGATTCTAACATCCTTCTCTCTTCGAATAACTGGAGTATTGCTAAATGTCTAAAAAGAACATGAAAAGAATTCTCGTGACAGGCGCCACAGGACAAATCGGTTCAGAATTAACAATTGAACTGCGAAAAAGATATGGTGGAGATAGCGTTGTGGCAGCAGGGCACAAGCGAAAACCAAGCGGCGCACTTTTTGAGTCCGGACCCTTCGAGTTTGTTGATACTTCTGACCGAGAAAGTGTCAAGAAAATTGTCGAAAAATATGATATTGACACAATTTACCATTTAGCAGCAGTTCTGTCAGCAACTGGTGAAGAAAACCCGCAACTTGCGTGGCACGTTAACATGGATGGGCTTTACAACGTGCTTGAGGTCGCAAGAGAACAAGGCGCAACCAAAGTTTTCTGGCCAAGCTCTATAGCCGTTTTCGGTCCTGAATCTCCTCGCGTTAACACCCCTCAAAACACCGTGCTGATTCCTAGAACCATGTATGGCGTAACCAAAGTTGCTGGCGAGTTATTGTGTAATTATTATTTTGCCAAGTTTGGTTTAGATGTGCGTAGTGTTCGTTATCCAGGCATCATTAGCAGTGAGACTCTTCCAGGCGGAGGCACAACTGATTATGCTGTGGAAATATTTTACGAAGCGATCAAGAATAAACGGTACACTTGTTTTGTGAAGGAAGATACCGTTTTGCCCATGATGTATATGCCCGACTGCTTAAAAGCAGCCATTGACCTCATGGAAGCTGATGCGTCCAAGATTAAGTGTCGCACGAGCTATAATTTGAGTGCGATAAGTTTTTCTGCTGGAGAGTTAGCCGCGGAAATACGAAAGTATATTCCAGACCTTAAAGTAGAGTATAAACCTGACTTTAGACAGAAAATTGCCGATTCTTGGCCTATGTCGATAGATGATAGTGCAGCACGCAAAGATTGGGGCTGGAAGCCCATGTACAATCTAGCTTCCATGACGAAGGACATGATAGAAAAGCTAAAGAGAAGATTTGCAAGTGAGGTTTAGTCTAGAAAGAGTTAAGAGAATGCTTTGTGAGTAGGAAAAGTGGTGTTAATAAATGCGCAATCCAACAGCATTTTTACGCGAAGAATATGAAGAGTTAGTGCGAAATGAACTTGACTGGAAAATCCATGTTTTGCAAGGTCCAAGCACGCCATGGTGCACTGTTGAAGGAAAAAAGGTCTTAATGTTCTGTTCAAACAATTATCTCGGATTAAGCAACCATCCGAAACTGAAGGAAGCCGCGATAAAAGCTGTTCAAACACACGGTGCTGGCTCTGGGTCTGTGCGCCCAATTGCCGGAACAATGGACATACACGTGGAACTTGAAAAGCGGCTTGCTAAATTCAAACGTGCTGAAGCTTCACTTGTTTACCAAACAGGCTTCGCAGCTAACGCAGGCTTGATTCCGCAACTGGCTGGTAAAGGCGACTTAATAATAAGCGACGAGCTAAACCACGGCAGCATAATAGACGGAGTCAGGCTTTCACACGCGGAAAGAGCAGTTTACAAACATGCGGACATGCAAGATTTGCAACGGGTTCTGGAAGAAGCAGAGAAACATCAACCACCATACAGACGAATATTGATAATCACTGATGGCGTTTTCTCCATGGACGGCGACATAGCACCCTTAGACGGAATCGCAAAGCTAGGTGCGGAACATGGCGCAATGGTTTACGTGGATGACGCTCACGGTGAAGGTGTGTTGGGTGAAGGGGGAAGAGGCATTGTTAGCCACTTTAAGCTTAGCCGCGACAAAGTCCACGTTGAAATGGGCACATTCTCCAAAGCGTTTGGCGTCGTAGGTGGTCACGTTTCCGGCTCGCAAGACTTGATTAATTTTGCCTATAACAGATCGCGAACTTGGCTTCTTAGCGGTTCGCATCCGCCTGCAGTAGCAGCTGCTTGCATAGCTGCCATCGATGTTCTGGAGCAAGAACCGCAGCATGTGCAGAGACTCTGGGAGCACACGCGGTATTTCAAGAAAGCCATGAAAGATTTAGGCTTTGACATTGGCAACAGCCAAACCCCCATAACGCCAATCATAGTTGGAGAAAGCGGCGTAGCCAAAAAACTAAGTGCAAGACTATTTGAAGAAGGTGTTTTTGCTTTGCCTATTGTTTATCCGATGGTTGCAAGAGACAAAGCCCGCATACGAACAATCATGAACGCTGCGTTAACTAGGGAAGACTTAGACTTCGCCATAAACGCATTTGAAAAAATTGGAAAAGAACTACACATAATCTAATTTTTCCCTTCTCTATTTCTGCCTTTTTATCATTTAAGTGGAAAAATGGACGCTAAAACTGTCAAGAAACTTTTACGCGAAGAAATCTGGACTAAACTTGAAAAAAGTGGCATTGCAAAGTTTCCACTTCCATGTCGTGGACGTATTCCAAACTTTGTTGGTTCTGAAAAGGCTGCAGAAAAAGTTAGACAGTTAAAAGAATGGAAAGGAGCTAAAGCCGTATTTGCAAATCCAGATTATGCACAGCAAAAGATTAGAGAAAACGCACTCTTGGATGGCAAAATTCTAATTATGGCTTCACCAAGACTGAAACTTGGCTATATTATTGTCAATCCAAAAGATGTTAAAGGAAGAGAAAGTTTTGCATCTACAATAAAAGGTGCCTTCAAATATGGACGTAGTGTTAACGCAGAAGAAATTCCCAAAACAGATTTGATAGTTGAGGGTTCAGTGGCGGTTGATAAATACGGACATAGACTTGGTAAAGGAGGAGGATACGGCGATACAGAAATTAAAATGCTGAAAATGCGGTTTGGCAAAATTCCAATTGCAACTACAGTTCACGATATGCAAATCGTTGATGCTCTTCCATTCGAAGAAAAAGATGAAAAAGTCTCAATAATTGTGACACCAACGAAAGTCCTACATATCTTCAAGCTAAAAGACATGGCTTAAATAATTAGTGTTTAAAGAAATAGAAAAGTTAGTTAATCAAAATGTATCAAAATTAGTACACAACAAAACAAAGCAAGAATTGTTTCTTATAAAAGGCTTGATTGTTCTGCGTTTCAAACAAGACAATTGGTGCAAATAATCGGATTAACAAATGATAGATAAGAAAAAAGGCGTTCATCTCTTTGCGAGCGACTGAACTCTTTAATTTAAATGCACGATACTTTTCATGTTAAGTAATGTTAAACTCAAGTTTAAGCTTCTTTAGTTTGCCAGAGATCACAGTGGCCTTATCGAGGATTTGTATATGGCTTGATAAGCCTTTTCTTTTTTCCCTTCAGCTTCTACAATTTCTTTATGGAGTCTTTTTGTATCTAAGGGGCAGCTTTTTGCTACTTCTCGTACAAACTTTCTCAAATCACCCTCTTTAAAACCGCAGCTTGTAGTAAGTTCTTCTATGATTTGCTGGGCAATTTCTGTGTCGCCATAACAGCTTGTACTTAGTTCTTTTCGCATAGTTTCCAAAACGTCTGGGTCTATACTACACTGAGCGCTTAACTTTTCTGACCATTTCTTACTCAAACATTTTCACTTCCACTTATGAATTAAGAATATGGTAAGAAAGTTCAGTCATTTAAATATTGACCTTTACCGACGCAGTTTTTCTAACGTTTCGTTTACATCTTCTAACCCAAGTTTATGAAGAACTTCAACTGTTGGTATACCATTTTTGTCCCAGCCAACTGCCTCATAATACCTATTTTTGTATTCTTCCACAGCTGTTTTGTCAGTGGTTTTTCCTTTATAAGGTCCGGAAGGTAAGGGCTCGTAGAATCTTGGTGGGTTGTCATCGTGGATTTTGGGTTTCCATTTTAAGTCTGGACCGCCAAGAAGTAGCATTGCTCTTTGTAGTTGCAGTATTTTCATTGCTTTGGTACTGCACCATTCTTCGCGCGTTAGCTTTAAACCTGTAACTCCTTCATACAATTCAAATCTGAGGTTGCGTGGTATTCCGAAACTGTTGAAGTTGCAGTACACGCCTGAGTCGTTGAAGATTTCCAGTAGTTCGCTTCCGCCACTGTCTAGTGGTAGTCCAGTTGTGGATGTGTGGTCTCCGCCTTGCACTGAACAAGCGTAAGATATGATTTCTGGGTAGTCTTTGCCGCTGCGTATGCCGTGGGCGCCTATTCCTATGCCCTTGGACTGAACAGCATAGGACAATGCGTCCACGTTTTTCATTTTTCCAATTTTTAATGCAGTTCGATAAGTTCCTTCAGCCAGTAAGTTGCCTATTCCTTCTCTGAAAGCGATTTTTCTGGCTAAAGTTGCAAAGGCTTCAGCATCGCCCCATTTGAGTTCTATGCCGTCCAAGTCTTTTTTGGTTAATATTCCTCTCTGGAAAAGTTCGGCTGCAAAACCCATAACGTTTCCTGTTTGGATGCCGCATAAACCTAAATCGTCGATGAGTGATGAGAGAAAAACGTTTTCTTCTGGCGTGAATATTCCTAAGTTTGGACCTAAATAGGCTTGCATTTCATAGTCTGGGTTATCTGTTATCGCTCCTTTAAATTTGCCGCTCTTTACAACAGCCACTTTCAAGCAACATGTCGGACAGCCAAAATCACTCCAGTACTGCTTAACCCAGACTTTGTTCTCAAATTGGTCAACCCCGAAGCTTTTCTCGTCATGCCATTCTTCCTGCCAATTTCTCACGGGTTCAGAGCTTGTTTTTGCGCCAACTTCGTAGCCGCCTGAACCTGTTCCCCAGCGTCTCCAAAGATCATTGTCGTAAGCATTATCGTTTACAACTTTGATAAGCCGCTTAACTTTTCTTATGTCAGCAACTTCTGGCAAAGGTCCGGTGCCCTTAACTGCTACTGCTTTCAGTTTTTTTGAACCCATGACTGCGCCGTAACCGCCGTAACCAGCTGCATGAGACCATTTGGCTGCAACAACCGCTGTGCGTACTTTGTTCTCTCCCGCGGGACCTATGTAGAGCAATGTAGGCTCTTTCCATTCACCATAAAGCGGGTAACGTTTTTTCAGAAGTTCTCTGCATTCTTTTGTTAGAGTTGTAACTGTTTGTTTTGTGTCTTTACCCCAAACGTGGCTTGCGTCTCTGATTTCAACATCTGAATCTTTAACAAACAAGTAAACAGGCTTTTCTGAAGCACCAGTAACGATTATGCCGTCATAACCTGCGCATCTTAACTCAACGCCGAATTCTCCGCCAACAGTTGAGCCTACGACACCGTTGCTCTGTGGTGATTTGCCTGAAACGCAGATTCTTCCACCTGGAAAGTATCCAGTTAATGGTCCTGTTAAAAATAAGAGTATGTTTTCTGAACTTAATGGGTCTATTTTTTCCCATTTGTTGCCCAGACGGTCCCAGAGGATTTTTGCTGCTAAGCCTCTGCCGCCAATGTAATCTTTTAGAATTTCATCATCAAATCTTGTTTCTTTAATTGTGCTATTTGAAAGGTTTACCTCAAGAAATTTGCCAGCATAGCCCAGAATCATAAGTATTCCTCCGCTTGTTCTCCGTACATTTTAAGGGCTAAATTTTTGGTTATTTCTCCTGGAGTGCGAGCGTAAAGCTTGAAGGGATGGTCTCCCCTCGAAACTTTATTTAGTACATTCCATCCTCCTTCCTGGCACACTTTTACACATTGGGGGTCGCCATTACACAAGTCGCAAATAACCACATGCTTTTCTGTTGGGTGCATGTGTGGGATTCTTCCTGGGCACGCGTCTATGCATTTGCCGCAAGCAATGCAAGCCTTGTTTTTTACTAAAACTGCGCCTGTCTTCTTGCTTATTGATAATGCTTTTACTGGGCAAGCTTTTACGCATGGATAATCCTCACATTGTGCACATAAGTGTGGAAACTCTGCGCCTGGAATTAGCATGAATACTCTTACGCGTGAAGCTTCTGGCCATATGCGTTTTTCGTGGAAAAGTGAGCATGCAATTTCGCATTTTCGGCAGCCGCTGCATTTTGAGAGTTCTCTTGCTATCCAGATTGGCTCTTTTTTAGCTGTCAATTCACATCCTTTCCTAAAAGCTTGTAGAAATTTTCTGTAACTATGCGGTGATTTAAATGTGACGCTTTTTGGCGATAACAATCTCTTTAAGTGTATTGCTATAATTCAGAGTTAAAAGGAGAACCTTTACAGTTGCAATTCGACGACATTGTTAAGTGGATGACGAGTCTTTCCACGCAATATGGGTATTTTGGAATTTTTTTAATCAGCTTAATTGGTGCTTTGTCAATTATCTTTCCCCTTCCATACACTGTCATTATTTTTACGTTGGGAGGGCAATTTGAGCCTATTTGGATTGCACTTGCTGCTGGAACGGGTGCGGCAATAGGTGAGTTTTCGGGCTATTTGCTTGGCATTGGTGGCAGAAAAGTAATAAGTGAAAAGTACAAGAAAAAAATGGCTTTTCTAGTGAGAGTCTTCAACAAGTATGGTCCAATAACTATTTTTATATTTGCTTTGACGCCTCTGCCTGACGATTTACTGTTTATTCCACTAGGCGTGATGCGTTACAGTATTGTTAAGACATTGATTCCAGCGTTTGTTGGTAAAGTTTGCATGAATTTGATTGTTGCGTATGCTGGGCGATTTTCTATAGGCATAATTAAGGACATATTTGGCGTGGAGAGCGGTTGGGTGTCTGTGTTGATTGGTTTTGTTCTTGCAATAGTTTTGTTAATAATTGTATTCGTTATAATGTTTAAGGTGGATTGGGAGAAGCGCTTAGAGAAATACGTAACAGACGCTAGGGATAGTGAGAAGAAGCTTGAGAGTGATAGCTGACCTTCACATTCATAGTCGTTACAGTCGTGCTACAAGCCAAAAAATGTCAGTTGAAGAAATCGCCCGGTTCGCAAAGATAAAAGGCTTAACAGTAGTTGGCACAGGCGATTTTACACACCCTAAATGGCTTAAAGAACTGCACGAAACGTTGGTTCAAGAATCAGACACGGGCCTGTATAAAATCGCTGGAAACCTTGAATCCCAAATTTATTTTATGATAACAACAGAAGTGAGCACTGTATTCACCTTTGAGAATGAAATAAAAAAAGTGCACCATGTTATTTTAACGCCTAACATAGATACTGCCGCACAAATCAACGATAGACTATCAAAATATGGCGACTTAACAGCTGATGGTAGACCAACATTAAATATGAATGCGCCGCATTTGGTAGAAGAAGTAATGGAAGTTTCAAACGAAAATATGGTTTTTCCTGCTCACGCTTGGACTCCATGGTTCAGCATCTTCGGCGCCTTCAGCGGTTTCAACAGTGTCGAAGACTGCTACCAAGACATGACAAAACATATCTACGCATTGGAAACGGGTCTTTCATCCGACCCTCCAATGAACTGGCGCCTAAGCAAACTCGACAAATTCACATTGGTTTCTAACAGCGACAGCCACAGCTTTTGGCCTTGGCGCATCGGGCGAGAGGCAAACGTCTTCGAACTAGAAAGGCTAGGTTATCATGAAATTTTAGATGTGCTTCGTTCTAAAGATAAAGAGCGGTTCAAGTTTACTATAGAAACAGACCCGGCTTATGGGAAATATCATTGGACTGGGCATCGAAACTGTAATGTGGCGCTTTCTCCACAAGAGGCAATCAAACTTGGTAATGTTTGTCCTGTTTGTCGCAGAAAACTTACCAAAGGTGTGGAGCAACGTGTTGAAGAGTTAGCTGATCGGCAGCCCGATTTTAAACCTGATGATGCGATAGGTTTTTTGCGGTTGCTTCCGCTTTCTGAAATAATTATGACAGTGTTAGGCGTTGATTCTCCTTCTTCCCAGCAAGTGTGGAGTATTTACAATGCTCTTGTCAAAAAGTTTGGCGACGAGTACACGGTGCTGATTGATTCTTCCAAAGAGGCGTTATGTAATGTTGTTGATGAGAAGATTGCTGAGGCAATAATTAGAGTTAGGGAGGGGCGCGTCAATATAGTGCCAGGATACGATGGTGTATATGGGCGACTGTTGCTTTTTGATGCTGATGCAGCGGCGAAGTCTGTTTTGCAAAGAGTTCAACAGTTAAATCTTACAGACTTCATGTGATTGTTTATTTTATGTATTCCTAATTGTATACGTGTTTTACGGGTACACGAGAAGATTTATTAAGTCGCAATACATACGATACTGTATGAGGGTTCAACATTGCAACACATAATCCAGCCCACAAACAAGAAAGAAGACAAAATCTCGAAAATCATCGACAGAGTGTTAAGACAAGTTTTCGGTGAGGAAGCCACAATTCTAATCTATAAGCATCTAGAGAACAATTACTCCATTAAAAGAGATGAGATAGCCGAAAAAATCGAACTTTTTGCAAAAGGACTCGAAGACTTTCTAAGATCTGGCGCCTATGTTGTTGAACGTAAGATTCTGGATGACATCTACTCCAGCTATGGCTTACTCCGCCGACTAGACCTAGAGAGAGTCCAAGAAGAATACGACTTTGCTAGCCAAGTAAAATTGCTTATGCGAAAAGCGTAGACACCCTTTTCACTTTCCTAATCTTGTTATTGCACCTTAATTTAATGATGTATGCCTTTTGAATAGTTAAACATAGGAACCATAACCATTTATATAATCGTGTTTCCGAATAAATCCTTCCTAACACTAACATTGGAAGGGCAACACGTTTGAAAGACATTCTCGTTAAAGTTGTTGATGTAGCAACTCAAAAGTTTAAAGCTGAATACGCTGAAGCTCGGGCGCAGAAACTTTTCAAGACCCTGCTTACGCTTAAGGAAGGTCGTGTTGAAGCGGCAAAACAAGGAATTGAAAGCGGCGTTGCGTTGCGCGTGCTAGTTAATGGTGCTTGGGGTTTTGCGTCGGTTGGTTCTTTAAACATTGAAACCTTAACGGATGCTGTTTCGGATGCTTGCAAAATGGCGAAAGTTGCAAGTGTAAGACTTAAGAATCCGATAAAAATTGCTGAAGCAAAAACCATTGAAGATAAAGTTGTTGCGAAACCACGGAAAGACCCCTCAGAAATCCCGATAGAAGATAAAATAAGCACCACGCTAGCAATTAACAACACCATTTTAGGCTACGATAAACGTGTAAAAAGCTGCACAATAGATTATCTTGATTTGACTGGAACCAGCTTTTTTGTGAATAATGAAGACACTTACATTGAGCAAAGCAAACTGTACGTGTGGTCAAGAATAACCGCCACGGCGTCAGAGGCGGAGGTTTTCACTTTCAGCCGAGAGAAAATAGGCTCCACATCAGGCTACGAAATATTCGATGTTGAAACCCCAGAAAACATCGGTGAAAGCGTTGCAAAACGAGCAGTTGAACAGTTAAAAGCTAAACCTCCAAAAGGCGGTTCATTTCCAGTGGTTTTAGGACCCAATGTTGTTGGCGTTTTTGTTCATGAAGCTTTTGGTCACCTTGCAGAAGCTGACTTGACCTTGTCTGGCTCAGTGTTATTGAATAAGTTTGGGAAGAAGATAGCGTCTAACATGGTCACTTTCTATGATGATGGCACTGTTAAAGACGCTTTTGGTTCTTTTAAGTATGATGATGAAGGGATTCCAGCGCAGCGGACACTTCTTGTGAAAGACGGTGTTGTGGCTGGTCTGATGCACAACCGTGAAACTGCACACAAATTGAACATGGAACCAACCGGCAACGCCAGAGCTGAGGATTTTAGAGTTGAGCCTATAATACGGATGCGCAACACGTTTTTAGAGCCTAAGGATTACTCTTTCGAAGAACTAATTGAAGGCATAAAGTTTGGCTACTACTTCAAGAGTTTTCGTGGCGGGCAAGCAAATTTGGACGGCACTTTTCAGGTTGGAATCCAAGAAGCATACGAAATAAATAAAGGAGAAGTAGGCGAGCCTGTGCGTAACGCTTCTATAAGCGGTAACACGCTTGAAACTTTGCTTAAGGTGGACGCTGTCGGAAAAGATTTTAAATTGTCGCCTGGAAGATGCGGGAAGGGACAGACCGCCTTCGTATGCGACGGCGGTCCTCATATTAGGGTAAAGGAGGTTTTGGTGGGTGGCAGTGCTTAAGCAGCAGGAAATGTTAAGTCTAGCCGAAGATGCGGTTAGTTTCGCTTTAAAGAAGGGAGCCGATGAAGCTGAGGCGTTTGTGTATCAAGGTTTCGCTAACAATGTTGTTATTGAACGTGGACAGATTGCCAAAGGTTCTCGTATGATTGACAGAGGCTTAGGCGTTAGAGCTGTAATAAAAAAAGCGGTGGGCTTTTCTTATACTAACATGCTGGAAAACAAGACAGCAACTGAGGAGACGGTTCTGAAAGCGATAAGTTTTGCGAATGCAAGCAAACCGGACGAGGACTGGCATGGCTTTCCAGACAAAAAACCTCTTGCAACTGTGGAAAATACTTACGATAGCAAAGTTGCGCAGCTTAATTCTGAAGATTTAGTCAAAATTGCTTCTGTAATGTTAGGTGCTGCTGAGAAAAAGGATAAGCGGGTCTTTCCCATAGAAGGAGGCGCTGGTGCTTCATACTTGTCTTCTGTCGTGGCTAACTCCAACGGTGTTGCGTGTGCCGACCATGGCACGGTCATCGAATGCAGCTTGGCGGCAATCGCTCAGGAAGGGAGTGAAGTGACGCCAGTGTGTTTTGAGTTTAACGCTGAAAGAAGCTGCAATATTGACCCGGAATGGGTCGGCGAAGAAGCCGCGCGATTGACGGTTTCAGCTTTGAAAGTGAAGAAGATAGAGACAAAGAGTACCAATGTTATATTTACGCAGTTTGCATTGCAGCAACTTTTCTATTTCACTTTAATTAGTGCTGTCAAGGCGGATTTCGTGCAGAGAAACCAATCTGTGTTTAGAGGCAAGATAGGCGAAAAGGTTGCCTCAGAAATTGTGACAATCTACGATGATGGCTTGTTTAAGGGTGGGCTTCAAACTTGGAGATTTGATGGTGAAGGTGTTCCTCAACAAAAAACAGCAGTAATAGAGAAGGGCATCCTACGCAATTTTATCTACGACAATTATACTGCCAAGAAAGAAGGAAAGGAAAGCACTGGAAACGCCACCAGAGCCGGGTATTTGTCAACGCCAAGCATTGAAGCCACAAACTTTCACGTTTTGCCTGGGAAAAAGTCGCCGGAAGAACTCGTAAACGAAGTCAAGGGGGGTCTCATTGTATCCTTTTTGCAAGGTGCTCACAGTAGCAATCCTGCTAGTGGAGAGTTTTCTGTGGTTGCGACGCCCGCTTGGAAAATAAAAGACGGTAAAATCGCCCACGCCACCAGGGGAGTTATGATTGCTGGTAACATTTTCCAAGTGTTAAAGAATGTTTCTGCGTTGGCTAACAATGAGCGCAAGATTGGGCAATTAGTTGCGCCGTGGGTTCTTGTAGAAAACGTTAAAGTAATCGGAAAATAAATAACAGAGACTTTCATTATTCGCATGGAAGAGGCGGGAAATTGGCTGGCAAAATCAAGCAAGCTTTGCTAAAGTATAACACGCCACGAAGAATAGTGCAGTTCTTGTCTTTCATATTTTTCAGCGCAATCGTTTTCAATTTGGGTTCTTTGCCACTTTTACTTCCAGTCTTGTGGACTTGGAGGCTTCAGCCTAACACTGTAGGCGACGCATATACTGCAATACAGCTTATGTTGTATGATGCTGTTTTTCCATGGGCTGCTGTCGCTTCTTTCTTGGTCTTGGGCATTTTAATTGGTAAATCCTTATGCGGTTGGGTTTGTCCATTCGGTTTCATTCAAGACTTAGTTGGCTTCATTAGCCGTAAAAAACGAGAAATTTCACCGCGAACCCATAAAACTATGATATACGTGAAATATGGCATTTTACTAATCACTTTATTCATTAGCGGAACCTTCGCAGCTACAAAACTTGCTGGGACTCACAAAAGTTATGAAAGTGTGCTGGGCATTTTCACGCAAGCACCGTTCACTGCGTTGAGTCCCGCAGAAACTTTGTTTGGAACGTTGCCAGCCTTCGTCCAAAGTGCAAGTGCTGCATTTACAAGTCAAACGGTGGATGCTGGGTCTTTCATTGCAAGTTTGCCTCTGCTTTTCTGGGTACAACTGATCATAATGAGTGGTGTTATCGCTTTTGCTGTATTTGTCCCGCGAAGTTGGTGCAAATATTTCTGTCCTCACGGAGCGCTCATGGCAGTTTTGAACAAGTTTAGTTTTCTCGGTTTGCGTAGGGACTTAACCAAATGTGCTAAGGGTGAATGTCGTGTCTGTGTTGAGGCTTGTCCGATGCGTGTGCAGATTTTGGATTTGCCTTGGGAGAAATTCAGCGACCCAGAATGTATCTACTGCATGAAATGTGTTGACGCATGCAAAAACAAAGCCATCAAACTGAAATACCCGTAGCAGTACTCGTAAGCATTTTATTGCATGGTCTCTTTTTCTATTTCTAAATTAAACCAGACGTGAAATAGCATTTTTGTTTATTGGAAAAACTTAAATTATTAGATGGTGAAAAACAAAACAAAGGTAAATGAAAAAAAGCTAAATGTTAAAGCCACAGTTAAATACTGTGGAGGCATGTCACCGCCTAGCCCTAATCGAAGGGCAGAAAGAGAACAAAGGGGATGAATGATGATGAAAGCGCGAGTTGCTGCTATCCTAGTAGTTTTAGCTTTTCTCAGCCTAATAGTCATAGCCTACAACTTCCGATTCCATAATATCCCATATTTAGTGTACCTGAACGCTCACAAGTTGTCTGAATGGGAAATTCCGCCACCTGCATACACAGACCTCACTCAAAGCGATTTCTCTGGGACTCCTTATGAATATGTCCAAGCATGCGATATTGTCCGTGAGCCTATTAAAATCTCAAAAGCTACAAGAGCATATGATTGGTTTCAACAATACTTCAACTACTCACAAGGCCACGACACAATAAAATACTACGGTGACTATTACTACATCCAAATAGCCTATTTCCCAGAAGTAGAACGGACATTAGGAGAGCATGTGCTTCTTTGGACTATTAACATAGGTGCGGTTGTCGCATGGGCTATCTTTGCATATACCTTTTATTTAACTTGCAAACGCACATCCCCCAAAAATAGAGGAATGTAGAATGGAAAAAAATTGCAGCTTTATTATTAATGACTGCGTTGTTCCTAGTGTTTTTCAGAGCAAAACCTATCTATGCAGCCTCACATGGATCGGAAGAATATCAAGATGACAAGAGCTACGTTTATGTTAGATATTTTCCCATTGTTCCTTACGACTCCAACTATCCCACAACTTGTGAGGAATTCGCTGTAACATTTACTTGCAAACAAAACGATTGGTGGAAATTGCTACCGCCATGGCACGTTGTTCCAGACCGTTTCTATATATTCATTTGGTATTTGGACACTTGCGGAAACAGTGATTATGCAAACTTTGAAAGAGTGCATCCAATTTCTGTTAGCCAATACGGTCTTCAAGCTTCATTTACGCTAAGATTTATGTACAAAGTGCTTACTCTTGGAATAACTCTAAGCGGAGAAGATGCATCTTTTGAAAAGAGCACTGCTCATGAGTATATGGGTGATTGGTTATATCTTGGCAATTTCTTGGTAGATTATCATGATAGCCCACTGTGGGGTGCCGCTCAAACAGATGGAACATTAAGCATTTCAATCGAAAACGGCGTTGCTCAATATCATCTAGGACACCATGTGTTAATAGAATTAGAGTTCTTATTAATATGGGCGGATGGGACTCAAGTCTCAGTAATATTCATCATTGGAGATGATTTTCCCGATACTGACTGTTGGCTTACTGTGGAACAAGGTAATACACAGTTCTCACTCACTAGTGGTGGCGGCGGTGGTTGTCCAACGTTGTTTGTTTGGAACGGAACAAGCTATGCTGAAGAAGGTGTATTGGACATTCATGCAGAATCAGATATTACCGTTCAGCACACAATAGAGAACTCTTTAGCCTTAGAAAACGGTGTTTACAGGCTTCAGCTAAGAGAGTTAGACGAGTTCACCAGCCACATTGACCAAGTGAAACTTTACGCTGTTGATTATCAAGGAGAATGGCACTTATGCCCATTAATATATGCTTATCACAGCGAACTTGGCTATGTAACAACCAAACTAATGTTAGACGACCAAAAACGAGTGGACTTAACACCAACACAAACCATAGACCTAAAATTCCTACCTTCAATACCATCCACCCAAACAGTCCACTTCATATTCGAAATAAACGGGTACAACATGAAATGGCCAGGAGAACCCTAAACTTCTCTTTCTCTATCTTTTAAGAATGTTCTAAACAGGTTATGCCCAGAAGCTTTTTGAGTAATCTTTTAAGACTGTTTGATAAATAGCCTTTGTTTGTTGGGCTATGTTGTTCCAGTCGTATTTTTCTTGAACTTTCTTGTACGCGTTTGTCCTTATCCAATCTGTATATTTTTCGTCAAGTAACACTTTAGTTATTCCCCACGCTAACGAGTCTGGATTATTAACGTATGTTTTAACGCCTGTCACATCGTGCTCGACTATTTCTGACAAACCGCCCGTGTCCGAAACCACAACTGGGCTTTTTGCCGCCATTGCTTCAAGAGCAACTATTCCGAAGGGTTCGAAAAGTGAGGGCACTACCGAAACGTCTGCGCATTTCTGCAATTTCTTTAATGTTTCATCATCAACAAATCCCGTGAAGAGTACTTTATGCGATAATCCTAAACCTTTAATGATGCCTGAAAGCTGTTCTTTCATGTAGCCGTTGCCTACGATTACAAATTTCGCGTTTACTTTCTCCAGAACTTTTGGAATTGCGTTGACGAGAACTTGAACTCCTTTTTCATAAACGAGTCTTCCGACAAAAAGCACAATTTTCTCTTCTGGCAAAGCAAACTTGCTTCTAAAACTGTGTAAATCCGAATGTTCCACTTTTGTGTAGGCTTCTGTGTCAACGCCGTTTGGAATCATAACCAGTTTGTCTGCTGGCAGTCCAAAAGCCCATTGAACATGCGAGACCATGTAGTTGCTGCAGCATACCACTTTCCATGCCTCATACGTGAGCCACGCTTCTGTCTCGTGAATCATCCGTTCATAGTCAAAATGAATTCCATTTCTACGCCCAATCTCAGTCGAATGCATAGTAGCCAAAAGTGGCTTTCTGAAAACATGTTTCAATCCGATTCCCGCGTTTGCAACAAGCCAGTCGTGAGCGTGAAAAACGTCAACTTTTCCGCTTAAACTTTTGACAAGTGCAGCGGTTTCCTTCTGCATGTTCACATTCATCAAGTAAACCCACGTTGCAAAATCTGGTGAAGGATTTTTGTAAGAATCAACTCTGAAAACTTCTACACCATCAACAACTTCATGCTGAGGCGCACCCGGAAAGTCGCAAGTAACCACATAAACCTTCGTACCATTCTTTGCTAAACTGCGAGACAAATTATAGACGTGCGGCGATATCCCCCCGATAATTCTTGGCGGAAACTCCCAAGTAAGCATCATAACAGTTAACTTGTCAGTCATTTGGAAAGTGTGCCTCCTGCAACACTCTTGTAAATTTCTAGAATGCTTCTCATCCAGTGCGTGGATTTTGGCGGAATAATTTTTACCTTTTCTACTGGAACCTTGTATAATCGATAAACCTCGTCTCGCATCCACTCAGACTTAACAACAAGTTTTGCCGTTTCATACATGCCCAACCATTCAATGCTCTTAATAGCCATGTTAAACGGTGAATTTGCGCCATGAGAACGATGCTCTTCAAGGCTTTCCACAGAATAAACAAACGGAACACCAAGCGCTTTTTTCAGAGTAACAGCCGCTGGTATGAAATGCCAATCATGGACATCGATGAGGTCAAGTTGCTTATCTATATTATAGTAGATGTTTGTTGCGGCTCTTTCAACTTCTTGATTTAAAGTGAGAACCCATGTGAGAACCCCTATATGCGTGCGAACGGGATTTGTTACTCTGTAGACTTTTACGCCTTCCGACTCCTCATATTGCCCTGTCAAATAATCATGGTAAGTAACCACGAAGGCTTTCACATTGTTTTTGACAAGTTGTATGGCAAGTTCTCGGACATGGTCTGCAAGTTGTCCAACAATTCTCGGTGGGTACTCCCATGAAAAAATAGTGACTTGCATTCGCTTTCACTACGTGAAAAGTGCACAGACCTTTATTATTCCTCGTCCCGTCAAGTAGTATCTTTTCTTTCCTTCATTATCTGTGAAGCTTTCTGCAAAACCCTCAAGCTTGTAATTGTCTAGGGTTCTTTCCACTTCATTTATGTCGATTTGTAAGACTTGCGCTAGCTCTTCGCTTCTTCTCGCTAAATCTGGGGCTGTTGCGCAAAGGTTATGTAGTGTCTGTAGTATTTTCTCCGGAAGTGGTAGTTCCTCTCTCAAAGTTTTCACCCTGATAGTCTTAAGCTTACTTTTAGTGCAGTTTCTTTTATAAAAGCATACAACTCTCTCTCAGAAATATTTGGTTACCATTTGCGTATGTTTGCTCAGTTCTTTGAATCTTTCATTGACAACCTTAACAAGTGCTTTTCGAAGAATTTCTCCTTTCACTCTTGAGAGTCTAACTTTCTTTAATTGCCCCGTTAATGTCTTATCTTGAAGCGATTTTTCCGCCCACTTTTCAAAGTCTCCACGAGAATTGTGAAATTCTATAGATTTTATGCTAATTTCTTGAAGAGCTTTTCCGAATCCTTTTAAACTCCACGCTATGACACCAGTGAATTTGTCTTCTCCAACTCCGGCATAAAATAAGAACGGCTCGTCCGCAACTGCTGCTGCAAGTCTCACTCTGTTTTCAAAATCTAATATTGCCGCTTGTTCTGTCACAAAGGCGTCTATTGGAGACCCGAAAGGACTAAAATAAGAGTGAACCTCGCCTGGTGCACCGCCTGCTGTGAACATGTAATATAAGTGGTCGCTTGTCTGGAAATACCGCCATATTCTCAAAAATGTCTCGTCTCCGGTTTCCTTTATGAGCGGTTCCAGTCTTCTCGTGGTTGAATAGTAAGCCCACTGCATCGTGTTTCCAAGCCAACAGCTTGCGTCTCTTTCCAAATCTGCCCAAGAAACGGTTCCACCGAGCTCTGGAACATCAATTTCCCCAGAAGGGTCATACTTTTCCACGACTTCTGAGGGCGTAGACATGTGTAGATGCCACCATTTCAGAATTTCCCGTGGTAAATGCTTTAGAAACTCATGTATGCCTGTTTCTGGCCAGTGGTGTTCGCCGAAAGTTTCGTAGTCTGGGAATATGTTAATGCATTGTCCGGGTGTTGCTGCCAGCCAACTTGCGTATTTATCTGCGGTTAAAGGCCACTCGTTCCACCATCTTGCTGAGAATCTGAAACCTATATCGTCTGTTAGCTTGTAATTTCGCAATAACACCTTGATTTTTCTGTCACCTTTTGGCGTGTAAATATAGTTGGGCGATTTTCCTTGAAGTATTCTTTCCACGCCTTCCGTGAAAATTCCTTTAAAACCCAATTTTTCAACAGTGTTTGCTATTGCATTGTTGTAAAGTAGCTCAGTGTTCTCGAAAACTTTAGGCGTGTAACTAAGTAGATCTTTCATGATTTGTTGGTGCATCTTTACCTGCTCGATGAATTCATCTCTTTCCGGGTAGAGACTTGCCAGCGAGTGATAATAGGTCTGGCTTAGGAATTCCACGCAACCAGTTTCTGAAAGCTGTTTGAACGATTCTAACAAGTCTTTGTTGAACATTTCAGATTGCTCTAAGAAAACGCCGGAGATACTGAATGAAACTTTGACTTGCTTTCTCTCTCTTTTATATTTGTCTATTAAGTCCAACAGTATTTGATTGGATGGGAAATAGCATTTTCTGCATGCTCTCAAGAAAACTTCCTTATTCACTGAATGGTCAAAGTAATAGTCGAAAAGCTCTTCCTTTTTTGTGCGTTTGAAGAGTTTGTTTTCCCAAAAGAAGTTTTTCTTAATCCTGTGTGGTTGATGGACTTCGAAAACGAACACTATGTCAACCAAAGCTTTAGCCTCTCTTTATTCACATTATCAAACTGCATATTATTTCTAATTTGCTATGCTAAACATGCGCGGAGAAAGGCAACGCGAAAGTTTAGGTTTGATTCGAATTCTGAATTCATAACTTATTTATCCACACTCGAACCTTCTTTCCTTTACAACAAAGGTGAAACCGCGTGTCAATAGAAAAAATTAGAGTGGATAATCCACAAGAACTGGGACAAATGATAACCAAAGAAATGAGCCAAATCGAAAAAGATCTGACCATGATCTGCAATAACGTTCCAATAAATGACAGAACCACACTGGATGTTTTGTGCCACGACAACAATGGACAACTCGTCATTATACAAGTAAGCGTCAAAGAAGACGACATAATGCTACTGCAAGGAATACAAAGCCTCGACTACGTTGACAAATTCAAGTCATTCTTGAAAGCCACATACAACAAACACAAAATCGACGACAAAGAAAGACCACGATTGATCTTAATCGCACCAAGCTTCTCAGACGCGCTAAAACGTGCAGTCGAAAGCATGAAGGGAATGCGCATCGACCTCTACGAGTGGGAATATCTAAAGCTTGGAGACCATAAAGGCCTCCGTCTCCAACCCATTTTTACTTGGGCTCCATCAGAAAAGTCAAAGGAAACTGAGGAAAAACCATCTGAGAAGAAGCGCGAGCCAAAACCAGTAAAGAAGAAGGAACCCGAACCAGAACCTAAGCCAGAAAAGAAGGAAGAACCAAAACCTGAACCGCCAAAGCCTAAACAAGAACCACCGAAAGAAGAATTTCCGTTGTCTCCGCCGCCACCAGTGCCTCCGAAAGAGGAAGAGCCGAAGAGGAAGCTAAAGCTATTCTAAATAAGCCCGTGTCCAGTAGTTTCGTCCCATCTTTAAATTTCCTCTCTAAAACTTTTCTTGTGAAAAATGCTATCCGAGGTGCTTTCGTATGAGAATTGGGTTTTTTGTTTGGGAATATCCGCCAGCGCTTGTTGGCGGCTTAGGCACTTACGCTGAATACATCACGCGAGAATTTGTTGCTATGGGCAATGACGTGACAGTCTTCACTCTTAACCCTGGAAACTTAAAAACAAGAGAAATCATAAAAGGCGTGGAAGTTCACAGACCCTTAATCGCGGATGCAAGTAACGTTTTTCCCATGTTCGTCATTGACGACTTGAAAAAATGGGGAACAAACATCCGCATGTTCAACGACATATTTATCTATAACATCCTGAGCGCGTCAAAATTCATAAACAGCATGTTGAAAAAGGAAGGCTGCAACTACGATGTTGTCTGCGTACACGACTGGTTAAGCAGTATAGCTGGGATTATAATAAAAAATGAAACCAAAGTTCCAGTGACATTTCACGTTCACAGTACAGAGTGGGGAAGAGCAGGTGGAACTGGCTCAGAAGTTGTTTCCTATCTTGAGTGGGCGACCGCGCAGAAAGCAGACAAAATAATCACCGTAAGCCACGCTATGCAAGAAGACTTGGTGAGACATGGATGGCCAAACTCCAAAATAAGCGTGGTTTGGAACGGCGTGGATCCCGAACGTTATAATCCACGCAATTGCAAGCCTGAAGAGGTGGAGGCAATCCGCAGTAGATATGACATAAAACGTGACGAAAAAATGCTTCTCTTTCTAGGAAGACTCACGTGGGTTAAAGGTGTTGGAAACTTGGTTCAAGCAATGCCCATGGTTTTGGAGGAATATCCTAAAACTAAGCTTGTAATTTTGGGCAAAGGTGAACAGCAAAATGACATAATTGAAACTGCAAAGCGATTGGGAATAAGCGATAAGGTTGCTTGTAAATTTGAGTTTGTGCCAGAAAAAGAGCGCATACTACATTATGCTGCGTCTGACGTGTGCATTTTCCCATCCACCTACGAGCCTTTCGGCATAGTTAGCTTAGAAGCCATGGCGATGGCAAAACCGCTAATCGTAGGTGCACAAGGCGTAGTTGGCTTCAGAGAGCAAGTTGTCTCTTCTGGACCAGACCAAAACGGCGTTCACGTTAACGGCGGAAACGCCGCAGACATTGCATGGGGTATTAAGCAAGTGTTATGTGATACTGAAAGGGCAAAACGGTGGGGAGAAAACGGTAGAAAACGCGTGCTGCAATATTTTACGTGGAGAAAAGCTGCTGAACAAACGCTTTACTTGTACCAGACGCTTCAGCATCCACAAGAGCATGGGGAATATCACCTAATAGATTTGATGGAGAAAATGACTCGTACATAAAAAGTAGGGAAGATTAGGCTTTTCTAGACGCTGCCTTCTCTAACGCGACGACGCCTGGCAGTTTTTTGCCCATTAAGAATTCTATTAAGGCTCCGCCAGCAGTGCTGACATAGGAGATTTTGTTTGACAGTTTAAGTTCTTGTAGGGCAGATATTGTGTGTCCGCCTCCTGCGAGAGAAAACGCTTTTGAATTTGCGATTTCTTCGAAGATTTTCTTTGTTCCGTAAACGAATTCTTTGTTTTCGTAGACTCCCATTGGTCCGCTGATGACTATTGATTTTGCTTTTCGTATAATCTTAGCGTATTCATCGACAGTTTTTGGTCCAATGTCAAATATTGAATGTTCCGTGGGTAATTCGTTTATGGAAATTTCTTTTCGTTTGCCATTTACTTCTACAGCCAAATCACTGGGAGTTTTGATTTTGTCTGGATACTTTTGAATGAGCTCTTTTATGCCTGGCACTAAGCCCATGAGTTCTTTCTTTTCTAAGAATTCCATGTTTGCCTTGCCGAGGTTGGTGCCTTTTGCAACAAGAAACACGTGACCGACGACTCCGCCGGTAAGCACGTAATCAGCGATTTTATTGGTCAAAACATACTTTGAGATTTCTAAGGAGTCATCTGCCTTTGCGCCTCCAAGAATGAACACGCATGGTTTTTCTGGGCTCTCCAAGACTTTACTTAAAGATTTCAATTCTCTTTCCATTATGCGTCCTGCCGCGCTTGGCAAAACAGCCGTGAAGCCTATTATTGAGACGTGTGCTCTATGGGCTGCTGCGAATGCGTCATTCACAAACAATTGTGCCAAAGGAGCAAGGTTTTGGACAAGTTCTGTTTTGGCGTGAGCTTCTGGCGTGCCTTCTTTTGTTTCAGTAGCAAAGTTTCTGACGTTGTCTAAGACGAGAATTTCGCCGCTTTTGAGATTTTTTATTGCGTTTTTTGCTTTTTCGCCGAAAACGTCGTCTACATACTTTACTGGTTTTCCTAAATTTTTGCCGAGAATTTTCGCGTGCTGTTTTAGTGGTATAAAGTCTGGGTCGCCTTTTCGTCCTTGATGCGCTAAAACCACGACTTTTGCGCCTTTCTCTGCAAGCTCTTTTATTGTTGTTTCGCCATGCGCTCTAATTCTCACATCTTCTAAGACTTTTTGAGTTCTCGGGTCTACTGGCGAGTTAAAGTCCACTCTGACGAGAACGACTTTATCCTTCACTTTTACGTCATCTATAGTTAGATATTTCACCATTCACTTCACCTTTCTTGAACAAAAAAATAGGAAGGAGATTTGTTTAAAAACTTAAGCTTTTAAAGTGCTAGAAACCTGCTTTCTTGCCTACTAGTTCGATTAACTCGACCATGCGGCAAGAGAAACCCCACTCGTTGTCGTACCATGCGAGCACTTTAGCGAGGTTTCCTCCGACAACCATCGTAGATTGAGCGTCGAAGACTGCTGAATATGTACTGTGGTTTACGTCTGTTGAGACTATCGGGTCTTCTGTGTATTCCAGTATGCCTTTTAATGGTCCTTCTGCTGCTTTCTTAAACGCAGCGTTAATCTCCTCTTTTGTAGCGTTCTTTTCTAAAACTGCTGTCAGGTCTACTATTGAAACGTTTGGAACAGGGACCCTCAGGGCTATACCGTCTATTCTTCCTTTAAGTTCTGGCAGAACCAAGCCCGCTGCTCTGGCGGCGCCTGTTGTTGTTGGTATAATGTTTATTGCTCCTGCTCTTGCTCTGCGCAAGTCTTTGTGTACAAGGTCTTGGATTCTTTGGTCGTTTGTGTAGGCGTGTGCGGTGGTCATTAGTCCTGCTTTTACTCCGAAGTTTTCCTGTAAGACTTTTGTTACGGGGGCTACACAGTTGGTTGTGCATGAAGCGTTAGAGAGTATGTGGTGGCTGGCGTGGTCGTATTTGTTGTGGTTCACGCCTAAGACTATTGTTATGTCTGGGTTTGTGGCTGGCGCTGATATGAGTACTTTTTTTGCTCCGGCTTGAAGGTGTTTTGAAGCGCCTTCTCTGTCTGTGAACAAGCCAGTAGATTCAACAGCTAAGTAGACACCTAAGTCTTTCCAAGGCAACATTGCTGGGTCTTTCTGTGACAATACTTTTAGCTCTTTTCCGTTGACTATTATGCTGTTGTCTTTTGTTTTGACATCAGCGTTGAATCTTCCATGCACAGAATCGTATTTTAGGAGATGGGCAAGTGTTTTTGCGTCAGCTATGTCGTTTATGGCTACAAAGTCTATTTTGGCGTTTCTTTCTATTGCTGCTCTGTAAAGTAATCTTCCTATTCTTCCGAATCCGTTTATTGCGACTTTTATTGCCATTTAAATCACCTTTAATTTACTCGTGGTTTACTCTCATTCATCTAATTAATTTTTTGCGGTTACTTTAGCTTCATTAGCACCATTTCAGCAGCTAAAACCAGTGGTTCCCATGTCTCGCATACTGGCGGTGCATATGCCGTGTCTGCTTTGGCTAATTCGCGGACTGTCATTTGCTTCTGTATTGCAAAGGATATGGCGTTTATGCGCTGGGTTACTTCTTCTCCACCGATTATTTGTGCTCCGATTATTCGCTGTGATTCTTTTTCGACGACAAGTTTTACTTTGATTGGTCTTGCACCAGGGTAATAGTCTGCTTTCGTTTTTGAAGTTATTGTTCCAGTTACAACGTCAATCTTTGCTCTTTGCGCTGCAGCTTCGGTCAATCCAGTAACGCCTGCCTCCGTGTCATAAAGTCTAGTCACAGCCGAACCTAAAACTCCAGTGAATAGCGCGTAACCACCAGCAGCGTTAATTCCCGCGACTTTTCCATGTCTCACGGCGACCGTTCCAAGTTGTTGAACAGCTGGTTTTTGTGTGACTATGTGGATGCTTTCTGCACAGTCGCCTATCGCGTAAATGTCTTTGACGTTTGTTTCCATTCTCGCATTTGTCTTTATTGTTTTGGTTTCTCCCAAAGCAACGCCAGCGTCAACTGCAAGTTGAGTGTTGGCTCTCACGCCGAACGCGCTAACGAACAAATCCGCGTTAATTTGTTGTCCACCAGCCATTATGCCTGTCACTTTTTCTGTTCCAAGAAATTCCTCTACGCCTTTTCCGGTTAGGATGTTTATTCCTTTTGTTTGGAGCATTTCTTGAATCATGCTTGCCATGTCTGCATCAAGCATCATTGGGAGTATCTGAGGCAATAGTTCGACAACTGTGACTTTTAAGCCTCTTTCTTGGAGAGCTACTGCTACTTCGAGACCGATTAGGCCTGCTCCCATGACTACTGCGGTTTTAGCTCCGTTTCTGATTGCTTCTTCTATTCTTTCTCCGTCTTCTAATGTTCGTAGGGAGTGTATGCCTTGTTTTTCTTTGCCTTTAATAGGCGGCGTGAAGGAGTTTGCGCCTGTTGCTAGGATTAGGCTGTCATAGGGTAAGGCTTCAGTTTTGCCAGTTTTGTCTACTGTTTCGACGGTTTTGTTTCCAGTGTTAATTTTTGTGACTTTGGTTTCAGTTTTGAGGTTGAGTTTCATCATTTGGTAGAAGGATGGTGGAAAAACGATTAGGTTTTGAAAGCTTGGTATATGCCCTGCGAGCACGAATGGCAGTCCACAACGTGAGTAACCCGCGTGTTTTTCTTCTGTTATTAACGTTATTTCTGCGGTGCGGTCGGTTTTTCTAGCTGCTGATGCAGCATCGACGCCTGCAGCATGTGCGCCAATTATTACTATGCGTCTCGGCATTTGCTTTTTCCTTCTATTTTGCTAGGCTTTTGTGCCATTCGACGGCTTTGTTGAAGTCCATGATGTTGGCTAATTCCGCTTGTAGGTTTGAGGGTTTAATAACCAGCAACCAACCTTTTCCGTAGGGGTCCTCGTTTAGCAGTTCAGGTTTCGATTGGACTTCTGCGTTTACTTCGAGGATTTCTCCGCTTATGGGTGCGACTAAATCCGAAACAGCCTTTACAGATTCCACTGTGCCGTAGGGTTCGTTTTGTTTGGTTGTTGACCCTGGGCTTGGCAGTTCAGCATAGACTATTTCTCTTAGTTGTTTTTGGGCGTAGTCTGTTATGCCCACGCGAACCTTGTCTCCTTCAATTTTGGCCCATTCAAAATCTTTTGTGTAATATAGTCCTTCTGGCACTTCGTATCCGTCTACTTTTACCATGTTTTTCACCTTTTTGTAGTTGTTATTCTTTCACATATTAGCCTTTAAAATTAACTGTCTCTGGATGAGTTTTGTCATTGAAGTATTATCTTTTTAAGAAAATTCTGTTAAACTTAAGTGAAACCTTGGATGAAAAAATGTTCATAAGGGTTAGCGTTCTCTTTTTCCTTGTATGTATTCTTCCACCCATTCTTTGGCTATGGGGTCTGGCACTTGTATCGGCGGATGCTTAAACGCGTATGAGGATATACTTATGAGTGGACCGGCGATTTTGCGGTCTAATGCGAGTTTTGCAGCTCTTATAACGTCGATTACGACTCCAGCGCTGTTCGGCGAATCTTCAACTTCCAGCTTGACTGTTATTGTTAAGGGTCTGTCGCCGAATTTTCTGCCTTTAAGCCAAATGTAGCATATTTTCTTGTTTCCCAGAAAGGGCACATAGTCGGAAGGACCTATTCTTGTTGGTAGCTCGTAAGGAACAAGGCTTGTTACGGCTTCAGTTTTGCTTATGCGTTTAGTGTGTAAGCGTTCTTCAACTGTCATGTTTTGGAAGTCCGTGTCGCCGCCAAGATTAAGTTGGTAAGTCTCGTCAACAATCACTCCTCTATCTACGCATAACCTAACCAAGTTACGGTGGAGAATGGTTGCGCCCACTTGGCTTTTCACGTCGTCTCCAGCCACTGGCAATCCTTTTTCTTCAAATTTTTTGCTCCAAGCTGGGTCTGAAGTTATAAACTCTGGTATGCAGTTTACAAAGGCGCATCCAGCGTCCAAAGCTGCTTGAGCGTAGAAGCGCGTGGCGTTTCGGCTTCCTACGGGTAAGTAGTTGACAAGGATTTCTGCTTTGGCTTCTTTGAGGGCATTCACCACGTCTGTCTGTTTGAGTTTGCTGTCGTCGTGAATATTGAATGTTTCTTTCATGTGCTCGGCTACGCCGTCTAGGATTGGTGCGGGCGAAACCTTAACGCCCAAATGTGGTACGTCTGCAAACTTGGCAACACAGTTCGGTTCAGTAAATATGGCTTCAGCTAAGTCCCTTCCAATTTTGTTTTTGTTCACTTCAAAAGCGGCAACAAACTTTACATCTCTAATGTGATATCCGCCGAAGTTCACGTGCATGAGTCCCGGCACTGTTTCGTCTTCCTTTGCGTTTTTGTAATACTGAGTTCCTTGGACGAGTGCTGATGCACTGTTACCGACGCCCACAAGTGCTACTCGAATTTCTGGCAAACATATTCCTCTTCATTGTCTTTTGGTCAAGCTTTAGGAACTGCCTACTCTATAACTTTTTCTAGAAACATGACAAGATTAAAAGGGAACATCCCACCATTAATGAATAATTGAGGATTTGGTGGACAAAATGAGTGAAGGCAACGTAGACGTGAAATTTGAACCCTTTAAAGAAATCGTCATAATGGAACGCAACTTCTTCTCAAACCCAGACGACATAGCAAGATTCATTTCTGTCATCGCTGGAGGCAAACCCGCTGGGCTTTACTGGGCAGACGGCGTTGTGTTTCTTTATTTTCCGCTTCCCGCTTCAACAGAAATGGCTGCGAAGGCGTTAATTGAAGAAAAACGTGTTTATTGGACATTTGTTGGATATTCATTAATGCCAAAGTATCAATCCACGATTGAAACGAAAGAGAAGATAATAGTTCCTGTTATAGACATGTCTTCTAATCCTATGTTTCGAAAAGTTGCGAGTTGGTTGAAAGAGCAAAAATGAATCATGCGATAAAAAAGCTGAAAACATTGAATGTTAAAGGGAAGGTTTTCTCTGGAAGCGGCGAAGGCTCACGATTCACTAGTTTGCCGTGGGTGAAAGAGCAAATAGAAGAGAAACTTGGCTTCTCACCATCCGTTGGCACATTAAACATAAAATTACTCGACGACTACGTTGGCTTTAAGAAACAGCTAAAAAAGGCATCGATAGAGATTCTGCCTGAAAAGGGTTTCTGCCGTGGAAGATGCTTACCCGCTCTTTTTATGGGTGAGACGAAATGTGTGATTGTTATTCCAGAAATTGCACATTATCCAGAAGACGTTATAGAAGTTATCGCGCCAATAAATTTGAGAGAAAAATTTCGGCTTAAAGACAGCGACTTGGTCGAAGTCAATCTAATACTTTGAAGGCTACCGTTTCTGTTTGTTTTTCAGAAAACTTTTCACATATTCTCGTAAGCATCCATTTTTCTTCAAGTAAAGTCCATATTTTACTAGGGCGTTCATGGCTCTTGCTGCGTCTTCCGGCGAAGGATAAGCAGGAATGCCTAGTTTGTCAAATCTGAAGCGTGTGTGTAAAGCCATTTCTGTCTCTCCGATGTCGCATGCGACTATGGGTTTTTCGTATTTGCTTGCGACCTTTGCTACTCTGTCAATGTAGTCTTCCTGCAAGGCTGGTGTATGATGTAAACCGAGCAGTATTATGCCATGGATTTCTGGGTCTTGAAAGAGAATTTCCGTTGCATATTCAAACATCTCCGAAGTTGCAGAACCCGTCACGTCCACCGGGTTTGAGTTGGTTGCAAACTTTGGAATTTTCCCTTCTTCCTTTAAGCGTTCAAATTTTCGAATTGTGCTCTGAGAAAAACGTTTAACTGTTAATCCTCTCAATTCGCACTCGTCAACAGCCATTATGCCTGGACCACCTGCGTCTGTGATTATTCCCACGTTTTCGCCATTTGCTGGTGGCTGCATAGCCAATGCTTTTCCAGCGTCAAAAAACTCTTCCATGTCCTTTGCTCTTAAAACTCCGGTCTGTGCAAAAACAGCATCATATATTTTGTCTGAACCAGCCATGGCGCCAGTGTGCGAAGCAGCGGCTCTTGCGCCAGCTTCTGTTCTTCCAGCTTTAAGCGCCACTATTGGCTTTTTCTTTGTTACGTTTTTAGCTATTTTGATGAATTCTCTTCCAGATTTTATATCCTCAACATACAGCAGAACAACTTTAGTTTCGTCATCATACAAAAGGTAATGCAGCATTTCAGCTTCATCTACGTCGCATTTGTTGCCGAAACTTACAAACTTGCTGACTCCGATTTGGCGACCGGTTAAATAGTCAAGCGCTGAAACGCCGAAGGCGCCGCTTTGTGTGACGATTGCGATGTCTCCTTTTAACGGTCTTGGAGTCGCGACAACTTCATCTCCGGTTGTGAGAATTTTTGTTTCTGGCAGAAACAGCATGTCTACACCTGTTCTTGTGTCATAAACTCCAAGGCAGTTTGGTCCTAGAACGCGTATTCCTGCTTTTTTGGCGGTTGCTACAATTTTGTTTTCAAGTTCGTGGTTTCCGATTTCGCTGAATCCTGAGCTTATGATGACTGCGACTTTCACTTTTTTGGATGCTGCATCTTCCATTATTTTTGGAACAATGCTTGCGGGAACAACAATCACGACTAAATCAAGTTTGCCGGGAATTTTTGTCAATGTGGGATAACATGTAAATCCTAAAATGGAGTCCTCGTTGGGGTTAACTGGGAAAACCTCTCCTTTGAAAACTCCTCTTCTTTTGTTTTCAACAAAATTTTTGAAAATTACATGCCCAGCTTTGTTTATTCTTTTTGTTGCTCCAACAACTGCGACGGATTTTGGTTTAAAGAAAGCATCCAATTGCTTAATTGTTGATTCCATGAAGTTTTTCACCTTTTGCTTCTAACAATGACTATGGGTTTATGCTTTACTGTCTCCAGCATCTCCCAACTTACATCAGTTAATCCAGCTTTGAATTTTTCCGCCATGTCCCAAACAGTTTTTCCGGCGCCAAAACCTCTAACACGATTCGCTATCTGGGCGATTTCCAAAGCGTTTTCTGTAGGCAATTTACATCCAGCCACAGCTATCGGCGTGGCTCTTCGCTTGAGCTTCAAAAACCGCCCAACAATATACGTGAGAAAACCACCGAATGAATGAATGCCTTTGAATGGTTTTGGACGTGGAGTAAAATGAAAATTCATAAACGAGTAGGTTTTGTCGGTGTCCACGATTATCACTACGACTTTCTTATGCAGATTCAACCAAATTTGCGAGCGTATTTTTTGTGCTATCTCTTGGACGTTGTTTAATGGCAAGCTAACATACGAGTATGGTAGGTTGCTTCCGTCAATTCCACCTTCCGAACCAAACATCAAAGCTTGCAGAAGCCCTGCATATTGTAACGCAACTTGCTTATGACGGCTTCCGCTCTCTAAGGGATAGTTTTTGAGGTGCTGGATGAGTTTTCCGCGAAGGCGACACAACCGACCCAGAAGGTAACCCCAAACTATGCGCATCCAAAACTTGGCAATCCGTTTGGCACTTAAACTTGGTTCAACAACGCTTTCATCAACAATATTGTTTAAGGCTGTTGAGATTGCCTTTTCCGAAACAACAACAAAATCTCCATCAGCAATCTTTCCCTTGACATTATGGATTATTTCTCTTAAGTAATCCTCTCCGGGACGCCAATATTTCGTTATTACAACACGCACTTTATACTTGACCATTTAAATCGCATCAGTAATTCAAAATATCTCGCTAAATTGTTAAAAGCTTTGGAATACACTCTGTCAAAAAAGATTTAGAACTGTTAAAAGGAATAAATAACGTTTTAAACTATACTGACCGATTAATGCGTGCATGCAGAGGGAACTGCTTAGGGGGTTTCAAAACTAATGAAACACGTTAAAATTCAAGCGTTCGACTGTCCCGATGCTTGGTATAAAACATTAAATGAAATATGGAAGAACGGTGATATGTTCGTAGTTAAGTACGGGTCTGAATGTTCCCTTACAAAGAAGCTTAACGTAAGCATAGAAATTCTCCACCCAGAAAACCGACCCTTAGTGGATGATAAGGCTCCATGCGACATGAAATACGTTCAATGGTATGCGCTAAAATACTTGTGGTCGGGGCTAATTGAAGACGAAACCTACACGTACGGTTCCAGACTCAGAAAACCAGTCGACCAAGTCGAAGAAGCAATCAAAAGGTATCTGGAGGAAAGAAACGACAGACAAGTAACTCTTGTGATAAGAATGCCTGAGGACATTAAAAAGAAAATTGGAAACGAGAAACATGAGCCTCCATGCTTGAGTTTAATAGACACAGAAATACTGGATGGACAACTGCATTTGACTTGCTATTTTAGGTCATGGGACGCCTATGCCGGCTTGCCAGCTAACATAGCAGGGATTCAGTTGTTTGCGGAAGCGCTTGTGTCAGAAATCAATGAAAGAGGAAATTTAAGCCTTCAAACTGGTAAACTAATCTTTCACAGCAAAAATTGCCACATATACGAAAGACAGTTCAAAATAGTGGAAGATTTGATTAATCCAAAGAAAACTCCGAGACGCGTTTTGTCAGGTCAAACAACACTGGCTCAACCTTAACTTCTTATATTTTGGCGTATATTCGGTCACTTGTGAATCTTCCGCTCTGCATTTCTTCTTCTATTTCACGCAAAAGCAGTATTCGCCTGAATGTTGGTGGGTGGGTAGCAAACCATGTATTTATTCTTGCCCATGCGGATTTAGCTTCTTTTTCCATGGCTAACTCTAGTTCTCTCTCGTCAAGCACTCCATCCTTGTCTAAGTCATACTCTTCCTTTTTCTCCATTACAATACCCACTTCCTCTCTAGCCATTGCAGGGTCACCTATATAGAAGGCTCTGGCTCCAGACGGCGGCTTTGAAGAAAGCGATAAGCCATAGGTAATCTTTGCCAGTGCGCTTTGTAGGCTTCGAGGCGAACCCGTTAGATAGGCAGAATAGGCGTCAGCATAATGTTCTCGAAGTCTGCTGAGGCGCATTACGCATAACAGCGAAATTATGTAAACGATGTATGACACTATTGCCGCTGCGATGAAAGCCGCTTTGATGCTGCCTTCCTCTTTCTTCTTTGACGATGAGCCGCTGAGTCTAGCCACTTCCCATGTTCCTCTAGCGATAAGATAAGCAAGAAGCGGTATAGCCGAAAGAACAGTCATTACAATGTAATCCTTATGTTTTATGTGACCCAACTCGTGTCCAATAACGCCTTTGATTTCTTCTTGGGTAAGTTTTGTTAAGAGTCCTTCGTGAACTGCAAGAGTGGCACCTTTCGCGGTTCTGCCAAACACGAAAGCGTTAGGCGTGTTTTCCGGCACCACAGCCAATTTTGGCATTGGAATTCCGCTTTTTTCTGCAAGTTCTTTCACTGTTGATTCAAGCCACGGATTTTCTCCGTCTTTCAAGTAACGTAGGCGGGTTGAGCTTGCGACGATGGCTGGTCCGATAAGGTATTCCAATAGAATAAACAGCATCGTGCCTATCACTGCATAGATTAATGGGAAGTTGAGAATGAACATTATGGCGGACAAGAACATAGCAAATATTAGTGCCACTAGAAATATGGATGTTCCCATTGCAAGCTTTAACTCGGCTAGTCTGCCCAAGCTTTTCCCAGCAATATCGACATGACAACTTCGGAATTAAGTTTTTTCTTAAACAAAGCGATTAAGTTTTCTATGTGTTTGCGTATTTATTTTTGCGAAGATGGATTCTGAATCTGACTTACAAATATGTAGAATCCATACTTCAACTTCACATCCATTAAATACTCTGCAGTGGCATTTTTTAATAACGAGGCAGATGGAGGCGGAACTTATGAGTAAGAAATATGCGTATGTGATTGAAGTGGAAGTTCCAAACGGCTCAAGAGGCTGGCAAAAGGAAGTGAATAATAGAATGCGAAAGGCCATAGAAAAATTAAGGTTAACTGTCGAAGAGCTCGGCGGAAGAGTTTGCGTCAGATACTAAACGAGGATATGGATGTTCTAGTGTTTTAGCTTCCTGATTATCTCTTCATAAGACTTGTTCGGTTTCTTCTTTACACTAATTTGTATTTCTGTTGTCTCCTTACAAGTCTCAAAAACCATGCATGTAAGTGTCTTTTCTATACCCCTAATAAACCGTAGTCTATCGATGATAAATTTTCCAACAGCATCAACATCTTCAGCCTTAAGTTTTATCAGCAAATCCCAGTCACCAGTGATTATGTGAACCTCTTGAACTTCAGGGAACTTTACTATTTCGTTCGCAATCTCCCTCTGCGAAATTAGTTCTCCATCATTTTTAGTTCTGTAGGAAACTGAAACAAGAATGAAAGCTGTTGTGGCATTACCAAGTTTCTTTGAATCCAGAATTGTCTTATACTCTTTTATTACGCCTAACTTTTCCATACGCTTTATTTTCGCGAAAACCGTCGTTATAGGCGAATTAACCTTTCTAGCGATTTGCCTTGCGGTCAATCTGCAATTCTTCTGCAATAATGCGAGAATCGCTAAATCTTTTTCATCGAGCTTGAGTTCCATGTTGGAATTATTACATTTTTCTCTTATAAAAATCTTGTTTTTTTGGAAAACTTGTAATTTTTCTTATAAAAAATTTATAATCAACAGTGCACATCAATTTTTGCAGCAGTAACATCTGGAGGCAATTGTTTGAAGATGGCTCCAGCATCTGCAAGAAGCATAACGATAGCTCAGAATAAACCAGTAGAGATACCAAAACCTCTAGAGCTACTCTCCGAAAGCGAGATTCAAAGAAAACAAATCGTCAGCAAAATAACAACTTTCACATTAAAATATCTCACAAGCGAATTCTTGAAAAGTGGATTCGAATGGCTGCTGCCAGTTATATTTTCCAAATCCACCGACCCTCTCTGGCCTGATCCAGGCGCATCTATCGAGAAGCGCGTTGAAGTAGAGATTTACGGAAAAACTGTTAGAGCAACACAAAGCATGATAGTTCACAAGATGGTTGCTTGCTCTCTTGTCCAGCCAAAACTGTTTACACTTTCGCCGAACGTGAGAATCGAGAAAATGGAAAGAGCAAACAGCGGATTGCATGTCTACGAGTTTACACAGTTAGATTTTGAAATCAGAAACGCAAGTTCTCGCGAAGTGAGAAGCTTCGTTGAAAAAATGATTTCAGGGCTAGTAAGAAACGTGAAAAACAATTTGAGTTTTGAATTGTCTTTTCTCAACAGAAATCACAGCTTGAAAATTCCCGAAGCACCATTCAAAGTTTATGATAGAGAGGAGCTTGAAAACGAGTATGGAAGAAACTGGGAAACACAGCTCACGCTTGAAATCGTCAACCCTGTATGGATAACTAACATTCCCCGTGAATTCTACGATTTCGAAGACTTTGAGAAAGGCATGTGGGACAACTATGATTTGCTGTTGCCCAAGTATGGAGAGGTGCTTTCTGGCTCAAAAAGAGAATGGGAATACCACAAATTAGTAAGAAAAATGGAAAGAGACAACATCAAACAAGAAAATTTCGCATTGCTGCTAAGCTTATCAAAACAAGGAAAACTAAAACCTTCTGCAGGCGCTGGAATAGGAATAGAAAGACTAGTCAGCTGGATAACAGGCGCTAAGCATGTGGGAGAAACGCAAATGTTCCCAAAAATCCCAGGACTAGTATACGACCTATAAAAAAACTTTTTGATAAAGTTTAATGCTCCGGCCGGGATTTGAACCCGGGTCCGCGGCTCGAGAGGCCGCTATACTTGACCGGACTATACTACCGGAGCTTTCCGCTAATAGAATATGTTTTGTTGTTTAAATTTTTGATGTATTAAAACGTGGGGTTTTGGAGAGAGAGAAAAAATCAGAGGGAGGGGCTATTCTTCGCTTTCGGTTTCTCCGCCTTTTGGTGGCTTTTCTTCTTTTGGTTTTGTTGCGGCGATGACATCGTCTATGCGTAGTATCATTGATGCGGATTCTGCGGCGGATTTGACTGCTTGTTCCTTGACTATGAGTGGTTCGACTACGCCGTTGTTGTAGGTGTTTTCTGTTTTGCCTGTGAAAACGTTTACGCCCATGTGTTTTCCGTCTGTTTTTTCATGTGTAGCGCGTAGTTCAACGATTATGTCTATTGGTTCTAACCCAGCATTTTCGGCTAGTGTGCGTGGTATTACTTCTATGGCGTCTGCGAAGGCTTCTATTGCGAGTTGTTCGCGTCCGCCGACTTTTGTTGCGTAGTCTCGCAGTTCTTTGGCTATTTCGACTTCTACTGCGCCTCCGCCTGCGACGATTTTGTTGTTTTCTATCACGTCTGACACGACTGATAACGCGTCTGTCATTGCGCGTTCGGCTTCGTCAATCATTCTTTCTAGTCCTGCACGGATTAGCACGGCTACAGAACGCGGGTCTTTGCATTTTTCGACGAAAATCATTTTGTCTTCGCCGATTTTGCGTTCTTCGACTACGCCTGCGTCGCCTAGGTCTTGTTTTGTTAAGTCGGCTAAGTCTGTGATTATGCGTCCGCCTGTTGCGCGTGAGAGTTTTTCCATGTCTGACTGCTTTACGCGTCTGGCGGCAAGTATGCCTTCTTTTGCTAGGAAATGTTGTGCCATGTCGTCTATGCCTTTTTGGCAGAAAACCACGTTTGCGCCTGAGGCTTTGATTTTGTCAACCATTTCTTTGAGCATTTTGGTTTCTTGGTCGAGGAAGGCTTTCATTTGGTTGGGGTCTCGTATGCGTATTTCGGCGCTGAATTCTGTTTTTTCAATTTCTAATGGGCAGTCTAATAGTGCGATTTTGGCTTTTTCGATTTTTTTTGGCATGCCTGGGTGGACAACTTCTTTGTCAACTATTAAGCCTTGGACTAGTTGTGATTCGAGTAGGCTTTTGCCTGTTTTTTTGATTATTTGGATGTTGTCTATGTCGGCTATCATGCGGTCTCCGCGTTTTTCTGCTATTTGTTTTACTGCGTCTATGGCGATTTCTGCTAGGTGCTCGCGTGCTGTGCCTACGGCTTTGCTTGCCATTGAGGTTAAAGCTACTTTTTTGAGTGTTTGGCGGTCTTCGATGTTTACTGGTGTGGCGATTTTGTTTATGATTTCTACGGCTTTGTTTGCTGCTTTGCGGTAGCCGCTTACGATTATTGTTGGGTGGATGTTTTGGTCTAGGAGTTCTTCTGCTTTTTTGAGTAGTTCGCCGGCTAGTACTACGGCGGTTGTTGTTCCGTCTCCTACCATGTCGTCTTGTGTTTTTGCGATTTCCACCATCATTTTTGCTGCTGGGTGTTCGACTTCTATTTCGTTGAGTATGGCTGCGCCGTCGTTGGTTATTGTTATGTCGCCGAGGCTGTCGATTAACATTTTGTCCATGCCTCGTGGTCCCAGCGTGGTTTTGAGTACTTCGCCGATTACGCGGGCTGCCATTATGTTGTTTCTTTGGGCTTCGCGTCCGCGGGTTCTTGATGTGCCTTCTTTTAGTATGAGTACAGGTTGTCCGGATGCTGTTGTTGTTAAGTATGCCATTTTTAACTCACCTTTCACCTTTTATTGTTAGAATGTTAGTTTTTTGCCAATTCGGAATAAGCAAAAGGCACAAAAATATAAACTTTTACTTTTGTTTGTTGCGATTGTATAATTGAATGCATAAGGGTTAAAATTGTGGTTTGGCTCTTTGTTTTTTGGTGAGCATTTCAGTGCGTGTTTCAGTGCGGTTCTTCACTAGCCTACGAGAGTTGACTGGCAAGCGAGAGGAGATGTTGGAGTTTTCGGGCAAGGATAAAGTGACTGTGGGTTTGGTTTTGGAGAGGCTTTCAAAATGTTATGGGCGGGACTTTGTTGATTACGTTTTTGACCAGAAAACTGGCGAAGTGAAAGGTTTTTTGCAGTTTCTCGTTAATGGAAGAAGCGCATCAGCACTTAGTGGTTTGGATACGCCTCTTAGGGATGGGGATGTTTTGGCGATTATTCCGCCTGTGGGCGGCGGTTAATGGTTATGGGTAAATGTCTTGTTTGTGGTTATAGTGCCGCGACGGTTTCGGATGGTTTAGGTGTTTGTTTAAGGTGTATTAGGGAAAAGCCTGAGAAGGCGCTTGAGATAACGCGTAATGTTCATGCGAAGAGCCGCGCAGTGTTTGGTTTGCCTGCTGAGCCGCCAAGGGATGCAGATGGTTTGGCTTGTGGTGTGTGTGCGAATGAGTGTGTGATTGGTGATGGTAAGCGTGGGTTTTGTGGGCTTGTGTGCAATGCTAATGGGCGTTTGGTTCGGTATGGTGGCACGGCTGAACGTGGTGTTTTGGAGTGGTATTATGATGGTTTGCCGACTAATTGTGTTCGTTGGTGGTTTTGTCCGGGCTGCACGGGCGCGGGTTATCCGCGTTATGCGCTTAAGCCTACTGCGGAGTTTGGGTATGCGAATTTGGCGGTTTTTTACGGCGCTTGTAGCTACGATTGTTTGTTTTGTCAGAACTGGCATTACCGGCGCTTGTCTGTTAAGCATGAGCCTGTATTGAGCGCTGAGGATTTGGCAGCTAAAGTGGACGCGCATGTTTCGTGTATTTGCTATTTTGGCGGTGACCCGTCTCCACAAATGCCGCATTCGCTTGAGACATCGCGTATAGTGTTGGAAAAGGCGAAAGCTGAGAAGCATATTTTGCGGGTTTGTTGGGAAACGAATGGTTACATGAATCCTCGGTTGGCGGAGAAAGCAGCAGAAATCGCCTTGGAGAGTGGTGGTAACATTAAGTTTGATTTGAAGTGTTGGGGTGAACCGTTAAGTCTTGCGTTGTGTGGAGTTTCGAACAAGCCGACGCTGGAAAATTTTCGAATGATTGGAGAGAAGTTTTATGCAAAGCGTAGAGAGTTGCCGGTGCTTGGGGCGAGCACGCTTCTTGTTCCGGGTTACGTGGATGCGGAAGAAGTTGAGGGAATCGCCAAGTTCATAAGCGAAATAGACACTAGTATTCCTTACACGCTTTTGGCGTTTTACCCGTGCTATGTGATGAATGATTTGCCAACTACGAGTAAGCAGCAGGCTTTGGAATGTCAAAAAGTGGCTGAGAAATATTTGAAAAACACGAGGATAGGAAATGTTCATTTGCTTTCATGAATGTAGTTTAATTTGATTGGTGAGGGGTAATTTAGTTGGTTAGAAAGGAGAAAATTGGCGGTAAGATTCTTTTTCTTTGTGAAATGTGCGGTTTAGGCTATTTGGATGAAGAGACTGCAAGTAAATGCGAGGATTGGTGCAAGAGAACTGGAACATGCTCAGTTGAGATAACTAAAAAGGCAGTATATTTCCCCAGCCCATTCAAAAAGTCTCCTACTTGAACTTACAAAACTGGTGCCTTATTTATATCATATAGTGAATAACTGCTCTAACAAGTAAGAAACAAGCGCTAAAATCCCAAAAAGTAGTATAGAACTCTTGCTGCTAATAAATGTAAGATAGTGGAGGAGCCTAAAACATGCCTGCTACATTTTTTATTCAATTGTTTTTCGTGGTTTTCCGAGTATAGTCAATACGCCGCCAACGAGTCCAAGAATAAATCCTAAACTTAAACCACCCATACCTGTCCAGAGACTTATCGCGGAGAACGTTATAATTAAACCTCCCCATGACTTATGATTCAACGGTTTAAGATAAACCATCACCGCTAAAACAATGACAAGCAACCCTATTGCTATTCCTGCTATACTCATAATCTGGATAACACCTTCCATGTGCCAAGCCTTCACGTTTTCCTTCCATTGGTGCATAGTCTCGTCCAACCACTTCATTTCCCAACCAGCGCATAACCAAAGATATGAGAGTATCCCGCCTAAAATAATAAAAACACCAGAAACTAGTGAAACAATAGAAGCGATAATTAAAATCCAACTTGTTCTCATGTTTCGCAACTCCATTTCCGAAGGATTGCACGATTAAAGTACGTTCGCAATTACGCGTCAAGGTCTTTTAAATATTTTGCGAATTTACGCTGAAAATGAATAGAGCATCGAAAATGGAAATCCTCAGGAAAACTATGATACCTTAGAAACTTGATTCTTCACCCACACACTGTTTCGATACGTGTGGGTCGTTTAGGGAATTTCAGGAGAGAGTCACAGTGTTATACATGAACACTAAGGGCGCCAAAGAGAGAAACCTTTGACAGCAGGGCTAAAACTGTAAGAAAACTTTTGTATTTCCTCATAGCTTTAACAGTATCCTTGATGGTGTTAATCTTCTATATTAAGAAGAAAAAGTAAGAACCATACATAGTTCTCCACAAAAAACAGTATCGCTGAAACCAGACAAGACAAAAGTTGACAACTTAATATTTATTTCTTAACAAGCCAGTTTTTTAGCATCACTTTTAGATATCAACAACAGTCAAGCCATTTTCATACAAAAAGAGGGAAAAGCCCCACTTAACTTTCAACCAAAAATTCAACGTATATATAAGGGAGCTATAACTTCTCCTAAACGCTTATGCCTCTATTACGCTGCCCAAAAAGGCGTCTTCTTCCGCATCAACGCAACAAACTCGTTCAGCACTTCCTGCTCGTCCACGCTAAGCCTATCTATAAACGTCGACAACAAAACCTTTGCATCTGCTTCAGGCACCTTCACAAACAATACATCCCTCTCAAACACATGCCGCCCAACCATCGGCTTATCCATTGAAATCGCCACCTGCATACCCTGCTTAGCCTCCGAAAGCGCTTCTCCTTTCTCTTGAATCTGCTGTATTTCGCCTATATCTTCGCCATCCTCACCTCGAACCAACGCAACCCTCGGCTTAATCCTCCCCGCAAGCACTTCCACCCCAAAAATCGCAGGCTTCGCACGCCTAAACACATAACCCTCCAAAACCCGAATCTTCCCAGGCTTAACCAAACGCTCAAATTCCACCTCAAACTTCGCTTCCCGCTTCCCTCTAAGCCAAACCAAATAATTATCCACCAAATGATAAATAATCTGCTCCCGAAAAACCTGAACACCCTTAACTGCCGCTTCTTCCTCAGCATCCGGCAAAACCCGAACATTAAAAGCCAAAACAGCCCCATACAAAGGCTCATGCTCCTTCACAACAGCAGCCTCAGTAACATCACGCTTACTAACATCACCCACATCCGCCAACCTAATCGGCACATTATTCTTCTTCAAATAATCAGCAATCGCCTCCAAACTCCCCAACGTATCCGCCTTCACAACAACCCCATCCACACCCGTCACAATACGAATCCGCTCAACCTCCTCCCCAACCAACCCCACATACTTATCAACACTCTCGCCTTCCGCAACCGCATACAAAGGCGCACCCGCCAAAGCCCCCTCCAAATCCGGCGCAACAATCTTAACACCAGCCGCAGCCGAAACCACATCAACACTTGAAAAACGGTCACGCGGATCACGAATCTCATCCAAAGGCTTTGGAACCAAAATCGCACGAACACGCGTCACAATAGGCTTCTCTCGCCCACCAACAACCACAACATCATCCCGCCGCAAAACACCATCATAAACAATCATGTTCAACGTCAAACCCAAACCAGGTTCTTCTTTAACTTCCAAAACCGTCCCTTTTGCAGCACCTTCAGTCGTTTGCAAACGCTTCTGCAAATACTGCTGCGTCAAACCAACAAGCACCATCAACAACTCAGTAACACCCTCACCAGTCTTAGCACTAACGGGCACAACCGCCACAGTCTTCGTAAAATCCTTAATCCTATCAAACCTGTCAGCCCTAAAACCCAAACGCGAAAAACCCCCAATAATCTCATACAACCGATTATCCAAATCCTCCCGCACATACCTATCCTGCGCCTGATAAGAACGCAAAAAAGGCGTATCCTCCAATGCCTTCCAACCCGGAACACGATCAATCTTATTCGCAGCAACTAAAAACGGAACCTTCCGCGCCTTCAAAATCTCAATACACTCATACGTCTGCGCCTCAAAACCACGCAAAACATCAATCACCAAAATCGCAATATCCGCAGCGCTTCCACCACGCTTACGCAAATTAGTGAAAGCCTCATGCCCAGGCGTATCAATAATCAGCAAACCCGGAATTTCAACCTCGCCCTTAACCATCGACAACAAAGGACCAACCAACTGCTTCAACGTGTCAACTGGGAAAAAACTTGCGCCAATATGCTGCGTCATTCCACCAACTTCACGCGCCTGCACACTCGTTTTGCGAATCTTGTCCAAAAGCAAAGTCTTACCAGTATCAACATGTCCTAGAACACAAACAATTGGCTGACGAATTGGCATCTTAACGCATCACCCGTCAACAAGCCCTTTTTTCAAACACGCATTTCAAAACTAATAAATCATTACCCATATAAACACTAACCAAAAGGAGAAAACGCTCATGCCATACTGCCCAAAATGCGGAGCCAAACTAAAAGAAGACGACAAATACTGTTACAACTGCGGAACACCCGCAACAAAAATAGTGAAAGAAGAATTCACAATATCCGCCGACAACCTAATCGAACAAGTCAAAGAACTACTCCACGAAGGAAACGTAACCAGAATAATCGTAAAAGACGAAAAAGGCAAAGTTATGCTTGAAATCCCCGCCACAGTAGGCGTAATCGGCACAGTTCTTGCACCGTGGCTTGCAGCGTTAGGCGTGATAGCAGCGTTGGCAACAAACTGTAAAATAGTAGTTGAAAGAAGAGAATAGCCATACAGCGCAACAGTTACTGTTCTATTTTTGCAGTAACCAAAATTATTCCTATCACTATAGGCAGAATACTGAGGAATCCAAAAAATCCCGTAAACGTTCCCAAAGTATCGGCACTTGTGAAAGTGTAATACGCTGCTATAATGCCAATAACAACAAGTATGAATCCAAAGAATTTTTCAGCGAGCGTTAACCCGAAACCGCCTTCTTCACTGCTCATATCTACTTCTTCCTGAATGTGTTTTCTATAGAAATAACCGTCCAAGATTTAAAGCATTTCCTTCTCAAACACTATGCCCGTTTCTTCCGGTACTTGTAATAGTAAACAGTTCCGCCTATCACTGAAGCAATTATCGCAATTATTAACAGAAGCCAACTCAACGGAAACCCGGAAACCGCGCCTGCGCCACCGCCTTCAGCCTTAACAGTATACGCGTTTTCTTGTGTCACTGCAGAATTCCCAGCGTTATCGTAACATTCCACAAAGAACGCGACAGTAGCATTTTCCTCTTGCCCAGGAATTACGCCAGTCCAATTGCCATTCTGCAAGCTCATAGCCAAACTGTTCCATTCGCCTTCGCCAATTTTGAACCATAAAGTGACATTTTGAATTCCGCTTCCTTCCTCAAAAACTTCTGCAGAAACATTAACTTCTTCATTAACCATAGGCTCCAATGGATTCCAAACAAGATTACTAATCAACGGCGCCGTGTTGTCCACACTAACCGAGACGCTAATTTCAGCTTCGTTTCCAGCCTTGTCACATGCCGACAAAACGATCGTGTAGACTCCGTCATCATAGTCTGTCGTTTCCCAAATGTAAGTTTGGCTTCCATCCATATTCCAAACATGGACAGATTCATCAATCTTAAGCTTCATCACATCAAAGTTGGCGTCTTCAGCACTAATCTCAACAAAAACCATGCCTCTAACATAGCTTCCATTCAGCGGCCACGTAATTTCCACCGTTGGCGCTGTGTTATCCACTGTTATTATGCATTCTGTTTCGGCAATGTTTTCCGCTTGGTCGTGTGCTTCAAGTTTTAATGTGTAAGCTCCGTCAAGTAGCGTTGTAGTGTTCCATAAATACGTATGATATCCAACTTCACTCCACGATGTTAAAATTGTTCCGTTAACCGTTAAGTCTGCTCCGACAAAATTATCATCATAAACATAAACCTCAACACTAGCCATTCCTGCCAAATAGCTTCCACAAGTTGGAGCGTCAATTCTGGCAACTGGCAAGAACCGGTCTTGTATAGAGTAAGAGTAAACATCCATAGCCATCCAGTTTCCAGCATTATCAAACGCGTATACTCGGTATTGAACAAATGTTCCGTAGGGAAATTCCGGAATTGTTGCGGCATATAATCCTCCTTGAACGCTCATTGTAGTGTTCATCCAACCTGTTCCATTATTATAAGCTAAGATTACTTCTTTGACGCCGCTGGCAAATTGCGGTTCAGTCGCATTTACAGAAACTAAAACGGTTTCATTAAAGTTTGGTTCTGCTGGCACTCGTTCAATATAAGTTATGGCTGGTGGATGAAAATCTCCCACTCTGTATGAATAAGTTGGTGATATAGCGCCATTTCCGGCTTTATCCCATGCATAAACGAGGAAAGTAACATTCACGTTGTATGGTTGAGGAGGAATCTCCGCTGTGTAGAAACCGTCAGTTTTATTCATTGTTAGATTAAGATTTTCGCCTAAATCTGTTGAATAGTTTAAAGTTACATTGGCGACTCCGCTTTTTGAGTCAGTAACATACGCTACAACGCCCACGTAATCATCATATTCAGGCGTTTCTGGATAATAAAAAACTCCATGAATCACTGGCGGCGTCAAATCTTGCGGTGGAGGGCAACAACATCCTTTAATGAGCTTGATGATTTCCTCGATTAAATTAAGCAAGTGTTCTTTCCAAGGATTGGTAACCCATTTTGTAACTGCATTTTCAATATCATTTCTCAACTTGTTTATTGCGCCATCATAAGCTCCAGCTTCAATCTGATTTATCACGGCGTTAATTTTATTGCAGAAAGTGTTCTTCTCTGTGTTTGCGTGTTTGGAATTTTCAAATGCTTCGTTAGGCAACATTGAAACGTTGCCGCAGAGTTGTTGCAATAATAAAATAATGGATTGGCTTTGGTTGTGGCTTCGCCTTCCTGAAACGTTTGCAACTAACATTGGAGAGATTATTAAGAATAGCAAGATAATGTTAAGACTAGCAGCTAAGAGTTTTCGCATTCTCCTTTCTCCCAGATGCAACTCCAATTCTTGTATAAAAAGGGTTATTTCGAGGTGGTAATATGCAATTTGCATATTATTTTGTTTCTTCAAGTTTCGCTGGCAAGTATTCATCAACAATGTATGTTAAGCCGTATCTGCTGAAAGCTTCTTGTTCTGCCTTTCGTTTGATTTTCATGAATGTTTTAATTTCTCTTTGCCAAAGTGGGTCTTTGTAACGTGGGTCTTTTTGTAGCTCGTAGAGCCTTTTCATGTCCACATCATCTAGTGGGTCTGTCGGCAGTTTGTAATTTACTATGTCTGTTGCCCACACACCACTCCACTTTGCGTCGGGCGTATTAAGTTCTCTGAGGTGTGCAGCATTTGCCGAACCTGAAATTATCACCATGGCTATGTGCATTCCCCATGGGTCGCCATCCGTGAAAACGTAAACTGGAAGGTTCAGTTCTCTGTTAAGCCTTCTGATAAAATGTCTTGTTGCTCTCGGGGCTTGTCCCGCCGTTAAAACGAGTAACGCGTTGAATTTTTTGTGCACATTTTCTTCTATGAAGCGTGTGAACAAACCGCCTTTCTCTATGGCTATGACTTTGTCGGCAGATGTTTTGACGAACTCAGACGACGTCAATGCTGGTCCGATTAAGACACCGTCTGGGTGCGATGTTAGGTTTAGTGTTCTTCCCTCATAACCTGGAACAGTGTATTCTATTGTTAAGTCGCCGAAAACCGCTGAGCGTTCTTCTGGAAAAATGTTAAAGTCTTCTCTCGATAAGCCCAGAACTGTCTCCAAATCCGTTATTATATTGTTTGATTCCTGCTGATCTGTGAAGGTCATCTCATAAGCTTGTGCAGAATAGTACACGTCTCTTAAAGTTGATGTTTTTCGTTGTGAAGTTAATTCATGAGAAAATGTTGCAGCCCAAGTGAGTTGAGTGAAAGGTTTAAGGTGGCGAATGTTGCGGGCGCTTCTGCGAACCTTTCGGTCGCCTAATATGAATTGTCTAACTTGGGGGTCGTAGTATATGTTTTCTGTTGATCGACTTGGCATTTCTATCGATGGAAAATAGCCTCTGTCAAGCTGGTCGTAAATTTTGAGCCCTAAACTTTCTAAACTTGCTAGGACTTCTTTTCTTTTTTCTATCATGCTAACTTTATGTTTCTTCTGTTCCAAACCTTTTCACGCTCTTCAAAAGTTTTTCTATGTCTGGGAGTTTTTCTTTTCCAGCAAGTTTTGCTGAGAATTGGGCTATTTTTGGCAGGTACTTGCTGAAGACGCCCAGTCGTTTCTTTTCTCTATCCACATGCTCTATTCTTGTTAAGAAATGTTGAATTTGACGAGCAACTTCTCTGAGTCCATTAGCAATTTCTCTTCTGACTTCTGGTCGGTCAGCGATGAATTCTTTTCCAACAGTTTTGTATGGAACTTTTGTGCTGCAGATGTGTACTAAAATCGCGATTGGCATTTCTGGTGTGACTTTGTATCTTCTCCAGTTCATTGCGTTTATGACTTTAACTGAGACGTCGCTTGCTTCGTCGTAAAGCAGTGGGATTCTGTTTGCAAATCGGTAGATTATGAAGGTTCCTTTCTTTGGGATTTCTCCGCCATAGGCGATGCCGACTTCAATTATGAATGGGTGGCCTGCGTATGTGGAGGGTTTACGTTGGTGGACAGCTACAAACTCTGGTTTTAGTTCTTTCATGATTCCTGCTTTCAATAGTTCTTCGCCTAAGGGAGACAAGCAACTAGCGTCAGGCGGCAAGAACTCCCTGAATTTTTTAAGCATGTGCATTAGCCTGACGATTTCTTCATGTGAAAGTTTCTTCGGATTTTTTGATGGGCTTATGTTGCTGAATTCTAGGAACTTTTGTGCTGTGATTTCTCCGACTCTGTGGAAGTGGTTTTTTAGAAATTCCAGCATGTTTTTATATGGTGTGACTTGGATTAGCCGTTGAAGAAGCTCCACGTCTACGCCGTAAGGGTGTGGTAATGTTTCTTTTGGTGGTTCGGGCATTTCTTTGGTTACTCTGGTGAATCTGTATAGCCTTCCTTTTGGGTCAACGAATGTTAAGTTTGCATATGGATTAACCATTGCTGTTTGTTTGAAGTAATCCAAAATTTTTGGCATAGCCCTCAAATAGTCGCCTTCCAAGCAGAATTCGACTATTGTTCCTCTCCATTGTTCTTTGTTTATGAGCACTTTTCTGTCAAGTATTATGGGGCGGTTTCGTTGGATGTCAATCATAAGTTTATAACTGTAAATTTTTGACATTCCACCAGTGCTGGAGATTATTGTGGCTGGCTGGTGCGTGGTGATTTGCCCGTATAAGATTGCCATTTTTCCGCCGAGACCGAATGTTCCTCTCTGTTGTTTTAGTTTGTATTTTGAGCCGAAAAGCACTTGCCCGAAGGCTGATGGTATATGCCTCGGCGGAACGCCTATGCCATTGTCTTCCACTCTTAGCTTGTAAATTTGGGTTTCTTTGCTGGCTTCTCCTTCATATGAGAGTCGAACGTAGATGTCTGGTGGAATTTTTAGGCTTTCTGCGGCATCTAAAGAGTTTTCAACAAGTTCTCTTATTGCTGCGAAGATGGCTCTTGATGGATTTGTGAAGCCTGCAATGTCGCGGTTGCGGTAGAAAAAGTCTGAAGCGCTTATTTCTTCGAAGGTTATCTGAGCCACTTTAAGCTTCCACCAGCCTCTCCCTGAAAGGTAACACCCTACGATATGCTTTGCTCATTCTTTAATTTAACTACACTTTTCAGTGTAGATAATTCATTTTCGAAAAGGAAATGGCAACAACTCCTTAGTACTCTTTACTTCAATGGTTTCAAACAGTATTCTGTCATTTTTTGCTTTTGCCATGAGGATTTTAATTTTGGGATTTTCTGCAAAGTCATAAATGTACTGTAAGCATGCTCCGCATGGTCTGGGTTCTTTATTTGCATCTGCATTCATAACGAGGGCTACTGTTTTGATTTTGCGATTTCCATGCGAGACCGCGTGGTTTATTGCGCATCTTTCTGCGCATATGCCGAGCCCAGAAACCCAGCTTTCCACGTTACAGCCGCCATAGATTTTTCCGTCTTCAGCGAGAACAGCGGCGCCAGCTTTGAAACCCCAAAGAACATATGCGTTATCCATGGCTTTTAAAGCGGTATTTAGCAATTCGTTTTCTATTTTATTCAACTTAACCATGGCATTCACCTTTTGCTTCATTTTCGCAACTCACGTACGTAATAGTACTCTCCGATTTGTTTTTGAAACTTGTCCAGCTTTGAGTTTTCCTTGTTGACTCTTGGTCTTTTTGTAGTTGGGTCTCTTCGGAAAGTGACTTCCATGTCCTTCAAAAACATGTTCATTCCGTCTCTCAGGCTCACGGGTGGGTTTGCGGTTCCTTTCACTCCGGGCTCTCCCGTAAAAACCATTAGGCGGTCTGCTATAAAGTCTTGGGCAACCACATCATGTTCGACGACGAAGGCTGTCACGTTATGTGCTTCTACGATTCTTCTGATTGTTCGTGCCATGCTCAACCGTTCTTCAACGTCTAAGTAAGCGCTTGGTTCGTCAAGTAGGTATAGTTGAGCTTTGCGTGATAGACAAGCGGCAATGGCGACTTTTTGTAGTTCGCCACCGCTGAGTTCGGTTAGATTTCTATCCAGAAGAGGTTCTACATTTAGGGGTTGAATGATTTCTGTTTTGTACCAGCTTGAGGTGAAGTTTTCTTTTGCGACGTTTTTAAGGAGTTCTTGAACTGTACTTTCGGATTCTGCGGAGATGTATTGAGGTTTGTAGCTTACTTCTAATTCTCCAAATTTGACCCCACCATCTGCTTCTTCGATTCCAGCAAGAATTTTCACAAAGGTTGTTTTTCCAATACCGTTTGGTCCAAGAATGCCGATGATTTCGCCTCTCTTTATTTCTCCAGGGCTTGCAACAAACTTGAAACCTTCATAGGTTTTTTCGATTTGTCCCCATTTCAGTTGTGTTTCGCCGACATCAAAGCTTGTGCGTGGAGGTTTCTCATGAAATATTATGGCTTCTTTTCTGAATCTGACGTTTTCGTCTGGGATATATCCTTCCAAGTAAATGTTTATTCCAGTTCTTACGCCGTGAACGTTAGAAACTACGCCGTAGACACCTGGCTCTCCGTAAAAAATGCAGATTTGGTCTGATAAGTAGTCTATTATTGCTAGGTCATGTTCTGCTACGATAACTGTTTTTTCTTCATCCTTTAAACTTCTTATTGCTTTAGCTACTTCCAACCTTTGTTTCACGTCTAAATAGCTTGATGGTTCGTCGAAAAGATACACGTCAGCTTCGCGGCAAATTGCCGCAGCGACGGCTACACGTTGCAGTTCGCCTCCGCTTAAAACGTCTAATGGGCGGTTCCATAGCTGTTTCAGTTCAAGTTGTTCAGAGATTTCTTCAAGTTTCTTTCTTTCGTTTACTTTCTCGAGTAGTTCTCCAACTTTTCCAGACACAGCCTTTGGAATTTTGTCTACATATTGTGGCTTATGCGAAATCTTGAGTTTATTTTCGCTCATCTTTTGGAAATATCCTTGGAGCGTTGAACCTCTATAATGTGTGATTATTCCGTTCCATTCTGGCGGCGTTTCGTAATTTCCAAGGTTTAGTTTGATTTCTCCAGAGAGTATTTTAAGCGCTGTTGTTTTGCCTATTCCGTTTTGCCCAAGCAAACCTAAAACCATGCTGGGGGCAGGTGTTGGCAGCCTGTAGAGTTTGAATGTGTTTTCTCCAAAGCGATGGCTACAATCTTTTTCTAACTCATCTGGAAGGTTGACTATTGAGATGGCTTTGAACGGGCATTTTTTTACGCATATTCCGCATCCAGTGCAGAGAGATTCAACAATTACGGCTTTGTCATCTTCAAATCGTATGGCTTCTATGCGTGTGCGCACTATAGGGCAAAAGTGATGGCATAGTCTATTGCAACGTTTTGGCTTGCACTTGTCAAAGTCTATCACTGCAACTCTCGTCATGTCTCGTCCCATATCGCATGTTAGCTAGTATAGTCTAAACATAAACATCAAAATTATATAAAAACCGTTTGAATATTTTCATAAAGAAAGATACAAAAAAAGTTCTACGTGATACTAAATATTTACCATTCTTCCTCTTCCCACTCTTCTTCTTCCCATTCCTCTTCTTCCCATTCCTCTTCCTCTCGCATTTTTTCACCTCCATCTGCTTTGTGTTTAGGGATGCAAGAGAAACCTACCGTTGCTTTAAGCATTTTTATACGTCACTTGTCGAGAATAGCAACCAAAAGGCGTGTTTGTCTACGTATTTTTAGATGTTTTATTTCACGATTTTAGCCGTTAAAGAAGCAACGGTCTCTTTTGTTTCTGGCGTTTGGTATGCCCAGCACATGTTTGGTGAGTTGTGGGCTGCGCCAAATCTTCCTTTGGTGTCAACCGCGATTAATCCCATGGAATTGTAAGTGGCTGTCATTCTCTTGTTTACGAGACTTATGGCTGACTCGACAGCTTCTTGTGCGTTTTTTCCCATTTCAATGTAATTGCAAACTGTTTTTGCCAGAACAAGCCGTATGGCTATTTCGCCAACACCTGTGGCTGAGCATGCTCCTGCTTGATTGTCCGCGTATGTGCCGCATCCTATTAACGGTGAATCGCCTATTCTTCCTGGAAGTTTTAATGGAAATCCGCCGGTTGAAGTTGCCGCTGCGACATTTCCGTCTTTGTCTAGTGCAACGGCGCCTACGGTTTCAAGCTCGAAAAATTCTGGGTGATTTTTAACTAGCCCATACAGTTTTGGCAGTTCAAACTTGCCTTCAAGAAGGATTTTCTTCTGTTGCTCATGATATTTGAGTCTGAGCTCCGTTATTGGGCTTCTTCTCTCAAGGTTGAAAATCTCGGCGAGTTTTTCTGCGCCTTCACCAGCCACGAAAACATGGTCTGTTTTTTCCATAACTATTCTTGCCAAACGGACAGGGTTTTTAATGTCTTTTAAAAGACTTGCAGCGCCGGCTTGCAACGTTTTCCCATCCATAATTGACGCTTCCATTTCCGCTTGCTTTTCAATGTTTAAGGTCGACCCATAACCTGCGTTAAACGCGCCGTCATCTTCCATGACTGCAACAGCTTCCATCACGCTGTCAACCGCGCTACCGCCATTATTCAAAATTTCAAAACCAGTTCTTGCCGCTCTTTTAACTCCTTCCAACCCTGGTTGGCTACGTTCTGGTTGCCACGTGCCGGCTCCACCGTGAACTACGATTACAGGCTTTATTTCTGTCAATGTTGATTCCTTCTCTTTAGAGTTATAGAAGTCATTTGTAGAGAAATTTAAGCCTAATGTTTACGTGCATGCATCAAAATGGATAAATCTTTGTGATTGCATGTTGAATGTGGGATGATGTGAGGCGACGGCTGAGAGCCAAAAGCTATGAGATAGCCACTAACCTGCACTGACCCTAAAATTGTTCTATAGCAATTAAATGTTAAATTTGATTGTTAACTTAATTAATAGTGAGGGTGAGGTTGTGCTTAGAGATTTTAATCTTTTAGCTACAACTTCTCGGGGAAATGAGGATGAAGCTTGCTCTGAATTGTGGTATTTGCTTGGAGAAGTGGGAGATTCAGCGGCGACTGTTGATAAAACTGGTGTTGCAGGTTTGATTGTTGCAAAAACCGCGTTTAACCCGTTTGAAGTTATAGAGAAGCTTCACAAAATCTTGCATGAGCGTCCCTACGAATTTCGCTATACTCTTAGGATAATTCCGATAGAGAAGGTTGTCCGCACAGATTTAGGCGCTATTCAGAAGGTTGCTACTGAGTTAAGCACTAAAATAATGAAAAATGAAACGTTCCGCGTGACGGTTGAGAAACGCTTTACAGAGACATCAACAAGAGACATAATTGAGAATGCAGCAGCAAACATAGAAAGAAAAGTTGATTTAAACAAACCCGACAAAATTCTCCTAATCGAAGTTGTCGGCGGATTGACCGGTATCTCCGTCATAAAACCTGACGAAATCTTAGCGGTCATAAAAGAAAAAGTGCTATAAACTAACGTTGAGTAACTAACAGCGCCATCCGTTCAATAACAAGGTCGGTTAAAGCGTCTTCTATATTATCTTCTTTCGTTACGGCTTCAAGCTCCTTGTCTGATATTTTGAAAGTTTTTCGGATAGTCGCCATCTTTTGTTCGGACATTTCCAAAATTTTATCGTCAGTCTGCGCATCCATTCGCTTTGAAATAGCTGATAATGTTGCCTTCACCTTTTCTTTTTCGTCTCCAACCACGAGCACTGCTATGTTCGCTGTTTTGGGCTTGATTCCAAGAAGCTCCATAGCCTTTCGGATTTGACGTTGCGCTGAAGCATAGAGCATTGTTTCCATTTCAAAACTTTTTGAAATGTTGCATTCGTTTTTGAAGGCGGTTAGTGCGTTTAAAACTGCAAAATACAAGTGTCGCCAGGTAGCTATAAGTTCTGCATCGAAAAATTGAATCTCCACATTTGAAGGCTTTTCCTTCCTAATTTCCTCTAAAAATTTTTTTACATCTCCGATTTTTGCGTTTTTGAAGCCTTCTATTGCCACATACTTTCTAAATTCTTCTATGCGTTTCAGCAATTTTCTTCCTCAAAAATTTCCTTTAAAAACCTCTCGGCGATTTCTGCTGGAATTCCAGACTTTATCAGTTTCTCGATTTCTTTTTCCACCGGCGTTCCTTTTTCTCTGCATTTTTTGACTATTTTTCTAACAGTTTCTTTTATTTCCCATGGAAAAACTATCCAGCGGCTTGTTTCCTTTTCGTAGTAGTCTGGTTTTATGATGCTCCACGGCTTGTAGTAGATTGTGGCTATTTTGACTTCTTTTGCGCCTTTTTCAAGCAAGTGCTCTTTAACTAGCTTTAGACTGTTGCCTGTGTCCGCAATTTCGTCCACAACAAGTACTCGCTTATTTTCGACTGACATAGAAACTGGCTGCGTTAAACATGGTTCACCTTTTGTTTCTGCAACTCCAATATAAAATTCTGCTCTGACATTAGCAAGGTTAGGATTGTTCAGCAAATCGGAGAGCACTCTTGCAGGTGGCCAACCACCTCTGGAAACGCCCACAATTACGTCTGGCTTGAACTTGTTTTTGCGTATTTTTTCTGCCAAATTCAAAAGCATTGTGTATATTTGATTCCATTGAGGACTTTCAAACTCAAGTTCCATGTGCACTCAATCCTTAATTTCTTTGACAAGTATTTTTGTTGGAGCAATTATTAAGTTTTAGAATGCAGTTGCCTCTTACCATTGCATTTGAGTTGGCAGTTATATAGAAAATGTTAAAAATGGTACGATATGATTTATCATCTGGGTTCAAAAATGAAAAAGCTAAATATGTTGCTTTTAGTTTCAATGCTAGCGATTTTCGCACTGTCTGCAATTGCTAGACCGGCTAAAGCGACTATATCATCGCACAATTGGATTGACGCTTTATTAAAAGACGAAACTGACGATTTTCTAGGAACTGTTTCCGCTGGATACAAAACTGGGTCCACAGCAATTCTGAAAGTCAACGTTTACAACCATCTTTCTGACACTATGAACATAACTGCTGTTTACGTAGGTTTTGACTGGGGAATCAACTACTCTTCAACTGAAGTCAACATAACTGAGTTGCTCATTTACCGATTACCACCCGGAATGTCGCATGTATTCACTATTACGTTTACCGTTCCAGACACAACAGTGGCTTCAAACATTGTAAAACATAGCTACAAGATTTATGTAGAAGACGTTAATGCTGTTGGAACAAACTTATGGTCAAACACTCCGCAAAGCGGAAGCAATTTTGCAGTTTTATCCGACGAACAAGCAGAAGCTATAGAACTGAGACGAGAAATTGACAAATACTCATACGGTTATATGTCCCTTACTGCAAAGGCAAGAGAACTATTTCGTAGGGCTGAAGCTACGGAAGACATGGCTGACGACGATTATAAAAAAGGTAGATTTAGCGACGCAGTAAGCAATTATCAAGATGCTTTAAGCCTATACCAAGACGCATGGAATAGCGAAACCGAGTCGCTCCTGGGATTCGAAAAGGCGTTTAAGGACATTTTATCTAATGGTTCAAGCGCAATTACCATGGTTGGATTAGGCTACATTGTCTTCGGGCTTGGTTGGGTTTTCATTGGCATAGGCATAATAATCTACGCGGTCAGAAAGCCAAAGGCAGCCTCTTAATCTTAAGTAAGCTGAAACCCCATTCTTTTTTTATCTTTCTTCAAAAATACTTATCTAATAAACATGCTTCTCATAAAGGGCGTGGAGGACTGGAGATGGCTGAAATAGTGGAATGCGTGCCTAACTTTAGCACTTCAGACCCGAAAGTTGTTGAATTAATTCTTAACGAGGTTCGAAAAACGCGAAACGCGTTCCTGCTTGATTATACTTTTGATGGTTATTACAATCGGCTTGTAGTTTCAGTTGTCGGTAACAAGAAATCTGTTCTTGGCGCGGTTTTAGGCGCGTCTTTTAAGGCTGTTGAGCTTATTGACATGCGCAAGCATAAGGGTCAGCATCCACGCTTGGGCGCTGTTGACGTTGTCCCGTTTATTCCCATCAAAAACGTAACGTTAGAAGACTGCATTGAGCTTGCGAAAAAATTTGGCAAAACATTAGCAGAAAAATGTAACGTTCCCGTTTATCTTTATGGAGAGGCGCAGCCGAAGCCTGAACGCAAAGATTTAGATTGGATTCGTGAAGGCGAATACGAAAAGCTTGCTGAAAACATCATTAAGCCAGAGCGTAAACCCGATTTTGGTCCAGCCAAGTTTAATCCCAAAGCTGGCGCGACAATAACTGGTGCTCGTAGACTTATGGCTGGTTTTAACGTTAATTTGGGCACTGCAGATTTGGTGGTTGCGAAGAAAATTGCGAAGGCTTTGCACGCGAAAAAAGGCGGCTTTTCAAATGTTAAGGCTATGGCTGCCTTTATTCCTGAAAAGAACATCACGCAGATAGGCATGAGTATACACGATTTTGAAAAGACACCGCTTTATCGAGTGTTTGAACTGTTGAAGGTTGAGTGTGCACGGTATAACGTGCCGATAGTAGGCTCAGAGTTCTGCGGTATGGCTCCTTTAAAAGCTCTTATTGATGTGGCTGCATATTACTTGAAGGTTGACAATTTAACAGAAGACCGCGTTTTAGAAATAGCCATACACAATGTCATGGAGAAAGGCGGTGCCTTTGAATAAACCCGTCAAACCACGAGCCAGAGAAAAAGTAGACTTGCTCATTGTGAACGCTGATGAACTTGTCACTCTTGGCGGTGGCAACCAGAAACCTCGCGTTGGCAAGCAGATGCGTGAGCTTGGAATAATACGCAATGGTAGTTTAGCGATTAAAGACGGCGTTGTTGTTGCCGTTGGAAAAACGCCTGATGTTACAAAGGTTTACAGAGCAGAAACCATACTGAGCGCTAATGGAAAAACCGTTTTACCCGGTTTTGTTGACCCTCACACGCATTTGGTTTTTGCTGGTTCACGTGAAGAAGAATTTCAAATGCGAGTTGAAGGCGCTTCTTACATGGAAATTCTCAGCGCGGGCGGCGGCATACTCAAGACTGTTAAAGAGACAAGAAAGGCGAATGTGGAAAAGCTTGCTGATTTAGGCATAAAAACGCTTGATATTATGTTAGAGCATGGAACAACCACTGTTGAAGCCAAAAGCGGTTATGGCTTAACAACTAAAGATGAATTAAAGATTTTGGAGGCTGCAAAACGCATAAATCAACTGCATTGCGTGAATGTGGTTTCAACTTTTCTAGGCGCTCACGCTATTCCGCCAGAATTTAGGGATAACCCGAATGGCTACGTTAATCTTGTAGTTGAGGATATGATTCCGAAAGTGGCTGAGAAGAGCTTGGCAGAATTCTGCGATGTTTTCTGTGAAAGGGGCGTTTTCACTCTTGAACAGACTAGACGCATTTTAGTTGCTGGCAAAAATTATGGGTTAAAGCCTAAGGTTCATGCTGATGAGATGAGCATGCTTGGTGGTGCGGAACTTGCGGCTGATGTGGGCGCTGTTTCCGCTGAGCATCTGCTTTTTTCTTCAGTTGAGGGAATAAAAGCCATGGCTGAAAAGGGAGTGATTGCAATTTTGCTTCCCGCCGCCGCCTTTAGCCTTATGATGGGGCGTTATGCAGACGCTAGGTTAATGATTGATTCTGGCGTTCCAGTGGCTTTGGCAACCGATTTTAATCCTAACTGTTTGGTCGAGAATATGCAGTTGGTTATAGCGTTTGCCTGTCATTTTATGAGGTTAACTTCTGCTGAAGCCATTACAGCTGCAACGATAAATGCGGCTCATGCAGTTTGCAGAGCTGGCGAGGTTGGTAGTTTAGAGGTTGGCAAAAAAGCTGATGTCGTTATTTTGGATGTTCCGAATCATAAGTTTCTCGGTTACCATTTTGGCGTAAATCTCGTGGACAAAGTTATCAAAAATGGTAGAGTGGTTGTTGATAGAGAAAAGCAAGGTGAGCTGGTGCTTATTCGCGAGACCGAATAGGCAAGTGATATTTTATTTTTTGCGTTTTCTTACTTTGTCTATTATTGTGAAGATTATCCAAACTATTACGCCATAGATTACTGCGTTGAATATTGCTGAAGTTATTGTTTTCACTTTGAACCCTCCATATTCTATTGTTGGGTCTACGTTCATGTTTTCGCTGATTGTGTTGCCCGGTGGTAGTTCAGCATAATACAGAGTTGTAGCTAAGAAGATGAAGAAGATTGCAAGGAACACTAATACTCCTTTCATGCTCCTTTCTCCTTTCGATTTACGTGAGTGTGTTCCTTAATAAACGTGACGGGTGTGAGCAAAAATTATAATGTGCTTCTGTCATTGTGGTTCACGGTGAACTGAATGGTTAAGATTAAGAGACCCGTTAAGTGTTTGACGGGTCCAGAACTGCATTGCAAGAACTGGCAGATTGAAGGCATCCTACGCATGCTTTTTAATGTTGTTGACCCAGAAGTGGCTAAAGACCCAGAAAAGCTCATTGTTTATGGCGGCACGGGCAAGGCTGCGCGAAACTGGGAATGTTTCGAAAAGATTGTTGAGACGTTAACGGAGCTTGAACCTGACGAGACTATGCTTATCCAAAGCGGCAAGCCAGTTGCTGTTTTTAAAACTCATGAGTGGGCTCCTCGGGCTTTAATTGTTAACGCGATGCTTGTGCCGAAGTGGGCTACTTGGGATTACTTTTACGAGTTGGAGCAGAAGGGCTTAATCATGTTTGGGCAGATGACGGCTGGCTCGTGGGCTTACATAGGAACGCAAGGAATTTTGCAAGGCACTTACGAGACTCTTGCGGCTGTTGCAAAAGAGCACTTCGGCGGGTCGTTGCGTGGACGGTTTGTTTTAACTGCTGGTTTGGGCGAGATGGGTGGCGCTCAGCCTTTAGCGGTTACTATGAATGATGGTGTTGCGCTTGTTGTTGAGATTGATAAGTGGGCTATTGAACGTAGGCTCAAGCATAAGTATTTAGAAATGTGGACTGACGATTTAGATGAAGCTGTAAAACTGGTTATGGAAGCAAAACGTGATGGTGTTCCACGCAGTGTAGGCTTGCTTGGTAACGCAGCAGAAGTTCATCCAGAACTGCTAAAGCGTGGAATAATTCCAGATGTTCTAACCGACCAGACTTCAGCACACGACCCGCTGAACGGTTATTATCCTGCTGGATTATCTAAAAAGGAAGCTGATGAGCTTCGAAAGAATGACCCGAAGGAATATCTACGAAGGGCAAACGAAAGCATGCGCGTGCAAGTTGAAACTATGGTTAAGATGATGCGGAAAGGAGCTGTTACTTTTGATTATGGAAACAACCTACGACAACAAGCCTACAACGCCGGATTCAAAGACGCCTTTGCTTATCCAGGCTTTGTTCAGCGCTACATTCGACCCATGTTTTGCGAAGGACGCGGGCCGTTCCGTTGGACTTCGCTTGTTGGTAACAAAGAAGACATTTACACGTTGGATAACGTGATTCTGCGAGAATTCGCCTACGACAAAGAACTGTGCCGCTGGATAAAAAAAGCAAAAGAACAGGTGAAGTTTCAAGGCTTACCTGCACGGGTTTGCTGGCTTGGCTTCGGCGAAAGAGCAAGATTTGGCAAAATAATCAATGAGATGGTAGCTAAAAAAGAGCTTTCTGGACCAGTTTGGATTGGACGAGACCACTTGGACGGCGGAAGCGTGGCTTCACCTAACCGCGAAACAGAAGCCATGAAAGACGGAAGCGACGCAGTGGCTGATTGGCCTATACTCAACGCTTTAATCAACGCTGTTGGCGGCGCGACATGGGTTAGTGTGCATCATGGCGGAGGCGTGGGCATAGGTTACAGCATACACGCTGGCATGTGTCTCGTAGCGGACGGCACGAAAGAAGCAGAAAAGCGCATAGTTACTGTGTTGACAACAGACCCGGGAACAGCAATAGTTAGACACGCGGACGCAGGCTATGAAAAGGCACAAAAAATAGCAAAAGAAAAGGGCGTCAAAATGCCAATGCTAAAGTAGGCTGGTGCACTTTGAAGTTTGTTGCTGCTTGCGGCATTTGCTGTGATGTTTGTGCTCTTCACACTAAACTGGGTTGTGTTTGCAGTTCAGGCGTTGAGGAAATAGCGAAAGAGAAGGTTAAAACTCAATGGGGCGGTAAGGGCGTTTTATGTTTAGTTCTAGATTGTGCAGTGAAACGCGGCGTTGCTTATTGTATGCGTGATTGCGAAGAATTTCCATGCCAAAAATATTTTGAATGGTGCTTTCCTTATGGAAAAGACTACTTAGAAATGCACATGAAAAGAAATCCGAAACAGAAAAGTGAATAGTAAATCAGCGACTGTGAACCTTAACGAACCTCTCAATAGTTCGGTCATACGTCTTCTCAACATCAGACGGAAACAAGCAACCCGGCAACTCTCCCCTTTCCCTATGATAACTTATGCATTCACAACATTTTCCACGCTTTTCGCAACTACCATAACTGCACGTGCAATCCTGCAGATTAATCTGCACATTTGGACAAGACTTCCGCTCAATCATCTCTTAGACCTTCCTTTCGTAGCAACTAGAATATTACAAATTGAACCTATTTATAAGGGGGGCTATAGCTCTCCCAAGCCTAACAAACACACTTATCATAGTCTGAAACTTTACAACCAAAAAAGAAAAAAGAAATTTGGATATTTGCCGTCTTCTAGTATTCTTCGCCGAACTCTGATGGCTCTTTAGGCGGTTTCTTCTCTTTCTCTTTTTCCATGCCCTTCGCTGCGATTAAATCGTCAATTTTCAGTATCATGTTCGCTGCTTCAGTCGCGGACTTCACCACTTGCTGTTTCACACGCAATGGCTCAACAATTTTCAACTCCAGCATATCCATGACCTTACCAGAAAACACATCGACACCATAAGAAGGTGAAGCAGCGCTTTCATGTTTAGCACGCAAAGCCACCATAATATCAATAGGGTCCAAACCAGCATTTTCAGCCAAAATCAAAGGAATAGACTCCACAGCATCAGCAAAAGCCTCAATTGCCAACTGCTCTCGACCGCCAACCTTCACTGCATACTCTCTAAGTTGCCTTGCAACCTCCGCTTCAGGTGCACCACCACCAGGAACAATCTTTCCATCTTCAACCGCATTTCTAACAACACACAATGCATCATGCAGTGAACGTTCAGCCTCATCAATAACATGCTCTGTTCCGCCTCTGACAACAATTGTGACAGCCTTCGGATTCTTGCACTCCTTAACATAAACAAGCTTGTCCTCGCCAATCTTGACCTCTTCAACAACCTTTGCTTCTCCCAAAACATCACGTGACAAGTCTTTAAAGCTAGCCATAATTTTGCCGCCAGTAGCTCTCGCAAGTTTCTCCATGTCACTACTGCTTACGTTTTTCACTGCCAAGATGCTCTTCTTTGCCAAGAAATGCAAAGCCAAATCATCAATGCCCTTCTCACAAAAGACTACATTTGCACCGGCTTCCGCTATTTTTTCAACCATTTCACGAAGCATTCGCTCCTCTTCATCCAAGAAAAGCTTCATCTGCTCTGGACTTTCAATGTTAATTTTAGCGTCAAACTCCGTCTTTTCAATCTCCAACTTCGCATTCAGCAACGCTATCTTCGCATTTTTGACAATCTTCGGCATTTGCGGATGCGCAACTTCCTTGTCAATGACCATGCCTTTGACAAGCTCTGTTTCCTCCAAGCTTTTTCCATGCTTTTTCAGAACCTTAATCAAGTCCACATCAGCCTTGATTTTTCCATCTTTTTTCTCTGCAACATGTTTAATTGCGTCCACAGCTAGCTTGGCAAAATGCTCTTTGGAGCCAGCGATGCCTTTGCTACCCATGGATGTTACTGCCACATCAATAAGTTTCTCTTCATCATTCATGCTCACCGGAATCGCCATTTTCTCCAAAATTTCCTGAGCCTTTTCGCTAGCTTTCTTGAACCCTTCAATAATCACTGTTGGATGAATGTTCTGGTCAAGCAAATTTTCAGCCTTAGAAAGCAACTCTCCAGTTAAAACCGCTGCAGTAGTCGTTCCATCACCCACCTCATTATCCTGCGCCTTTGCAACTTCAACAAGCATCTTCGCTGCCGGATGCTGAACATCAAGCTCCTTCAAAATTGTAGCGCCGTCATTAGTTATGGCAACATCGCCGAAACTGCTGACCAACATCTTGTCCATGCCCCTCGGACCCAAAGTGGTCTTTACAGTCTCCGCTATTATCTTTGCAGCCATAATGTTATTTCTCTGCGCTTCTCTTCCTGTAGTTCTACCCGTTCCCTCTTTCAAAACTAACACTGGCACTGTACCAGATGGTGCAGCAGCCATCAAACATCACCTCCTACACGTTTTCATGTATGAAGTGAAACTGAAACTTGGCAAAAATCAAAGGAAAAAGCGCTTAAATATAAATTTTTCTAACAATCACCAACCCTAAAAATCTTGTATCCAGAAGCCTTCCTCAACCTATTCATAACAGCCAAACCTAACCCTTCTAAAGGCACACCTTCAGCAATTATAACGTCAACTCCTTCAGAATCAAACTCTCTCAAAAACCTAAACAAGTTTCTCGCAATAGTTACAAAATCATTCCTACTTCCAAGCGACTTCACAACATCAACCCTATAAAACGCAACAGATTCATCAGTAGCAAGAACGCCAACTTTCTTACCTTCACGCATAAACACTTCCGCCAACTCCTTAATTCTAGCAACAACAGCTGACAATTCACCCTCAACAACAAACATCTCCGCTTTCGGAGCATAATGCCTATGCCTTAACCCAGGAGAACGCGCTTGATCAATCGAAAGCTGTTTCTCAGCAACCGCAATCGGATGAAGTCTAACCTCCCCCAGAATTTTCTTCAACACCTCATAAGGTGTTCCCCCAGGACGCAGAATTTGTGGAGGGTCAACCGTCATGTCCAGAACAGTTGATTCAACTCCAATACAAGTTGATCCAGCATCCAAAATCGCATCTATACTTCCCTCAAGGTCATCCAAAACATGCTTCGCAGTTGTTGGACTTGGCTTCCCAGCAAGATTCGCGCTTGGAGCAGCAATTGGACATTCGCTTTCTTTAATCAACGCTAAAGCCACATTATGATTAGGCATACGAATAGCTATCGTGCTCAAACCCGCAACAGCCACATCTGGAACTATCTCTGAACGCTTAAAAATCAAAGTTAAAGGTCCAGGCCAAAACTCACTCATAAGCCGCTCAGCTTTGTAGGGCACCTTTTTTGTTAATCTGTAAACGTCTCTAATGTTTTCCACGTGAATTATTGGAGGATTGTCCAAGGGTCTTTTTTTGGCTTCGAAAAGAGCCAAAACGGCATTTTTGTTCAATGCATCTGCGCCTAAGCCGTACACGGTTTCTGTGGGAAATGCTACTAAACCGCCTTTCTTGATGAAGTCTGCTGCCATTCGAATTTTCTCGATTTCTGGCTTCTTCGAATCTACTTTTAACACTAAAGTCTCTTTCAAGGAATACCAAGTTCCTTTATTGCTCATCTGATTAGAGTAAAACCTAGAAATTAAACTTCTTTTTAAAAAGAGTGACTAAGCAAAAGTTTCTGTTTCTTTAAACAACGTAGTAATCTATTACTTTCTTCATGCTCTTCGGCGTTGCTTGTCTCATAGCAAGTTGCTTCAATATTCTTATCATTTGAGGTTGAAAACGAGCTATGTCTGTCAGGGAGATCAAGCCCACAAGGCGTTTTCCATCGACGACAGGCAACTTTTTGATTTTCATCTGAAACATCAACTTAACAGCTTCTTCCAAATCCATACTGGGTTCAACAACAACAAGCGGACTTGACATGACATCCTTCACTTTAGTTTTATTAGCATCTTTTGCATCCGCAACGACTCTTTTCAAAAGGTCTCTTTCAGTTATTATCCCCATCGCTTTTCCTTTTCTAATAGCAATCAAGCAGCCTATCTCAAACTTGTTCATAACTTCTGCTGCTTCTTTAACAGTCGCGTTCTCATCTATAGTTATTACTTCTTTAACCATAACATCCTCAACTTTCAATGACACGCCACTTTCTTCTTTTTTCTCTTCAGACAATAAAATCACCAACTTCTGTATTTTCTCTCCATATCCCCTATATAAATAGGTGTGCAGAAATTTAACGTCACAAACTACGCAACTTATCAACTAGTGCTTCTACATGCTTATTTGTCGGAATTTTTGCCCGCTCAAACTTTTCTTTAGGCTTAGCGAAAGGTCTAGTAGCATCTAAACCCATTTTAGTTGTCAAGCCAGTTTCTTGGTCAGCAGAAGAATCCAACGTTGAACCGCGCACATTGTTTATGATGATGAGGTCTTCGTTGGCTTGGAAACGCGTTGCTACAGCCCACTCCACATCGGAAGCGTCAAACACGTCAATGTCGGAATCCACAACCACTGCATGCTTCAAGCTTGGATGCGCGGCGAACGCAGCGAGCAAAGCGTTTTTTCCGTCTCCGTCAAGTTGCTTTTCAATAGCTATTACTGCATGGAGCCATCCGCTTCCGCCAATTGAAAGGTTAACCTCGTGCACTTTTGGAACAACCTTCGAAACAGCCTCCCAAATCAAAACTTCATGCGGCAAACCCATCAAAAGCTTGTGCTCTGTTCCAGAAGGCAAAAGTGCTTGGTAAACATAGTCCTTACGATGCATGACGCCAACGATTTCAACAACTGGCTGTTTCCTAACGATGTCATACGTGCCAGTTATATCCACAAATGGTCCTTCATCGACTTCCTTCTCTGCAGAAATCTTGCCCTCCAAAACTAGCTCTGCTTCGGCTGGAGCGAAAGCGTTTACATGTTCGCATTCAATTAATTGAAGTTTCTCATTCATCAACGCGTTCGCAACGTCAAACTCGCTAACTCCAAACGGAATGGGCGAAGATGCTGCAAGCATAACTGCAGGATGAACACCAATAGAAATTGAAACATCCAAATCTTTACTAGCTTTTTTTGCTTCTTGCCACAGTTTGAACAGATGTCGAGGAACCAAACGAATTGCTAAATGATTTTTGTCTAAAACTTGAAGGCGATGAACTGATACATTCTCAACATTTCCATCCAAACTTCTTGCATGTACAACTGCTGAAGTAATATATGGTCCAGCATCTCTTTCGAAATGTGTTAGAACAGGAATTTTAGACACGTCATTCTCAAAAACTTCCTTCACTACGCCGTTTCTAACAATTTTGGGTTTTCTCGGAAAATGCCAAGCCTCTGTCAATCTTTTGTAAAATTCACTTTGGCTTGTAGCGAGTGCAGTGTAGATTCTTTCTCTGTTTCCGCAAACATTAGCAACAACTTTCGTATTATAACCCTTCACTTTCTCAAACAATAGCATCGCGCCTTGGCGGTCAAAACTTTTCATTATATGGGAGATTTCAAACTTGGTAGACACCCCATCTTTGATGTGTAAGACTTGTTTTTCCAGTTCCATCTGCTTAAGAAATTCCCTTAGACTCATGCAACTGCGCCTTCCTTTTCAGTTTCTGTGCGAACAACCTTTTCAATTAACCTTTTGAAGATTGATTGCGCTTGTATTTCGTTGATTGTCTCTAGATAGATAGAAACCAGTGCAATCTTCTTTTTGATGGAGGATACGTATTCAGCGAACATACGAGCGGAAATCGCGTTTTTATCGCCTAAAAGTACTGATGATGAGGGTGGTCCAAGAAAATCTTTTGGTTTCGGAACCGCAATGGCAAGTGTTCCAAGTTTGTCTTCTTTTTCGCTTAGAAGAATTAGGCATGCATTTTTTGTTTCCAAATAAACTGCCAGAAAGTGCATGTTTTGCTCGATTATTTCGTCTTTAACAATTTTTGCACGTTCCATTAACAAATCTCCATTGCTTATTTATAGCTTCACACATTCACTATTTATTATTTTCAAGGGCGATTCAATAAATGACCAAAACTAACGCCGAAAAAATCTTGAAATTACTCCAAAAAACATTTGCAATGCCAAAATGGGCGACTGCCAAGAAAGAACCCTTCGAAACATTAATAGTGACAATAATTTCACAAAACACTACTGGCAAAAATACTGCAAAAGCCTTCGAAAACCTCTTGAAGCAGTTCGAAATAACACCCGAAATGTTAGCAAATGCCAAAATAAGCCAAATTGAAGAATGCTTGAAAGTGGCAGGTTTATACAAAAACAAAGCCAAAACAATAAAGCAAGTTTCTCGAATAATTCTTGAAAAATTCCACGGAACTCTGAAACCAATTTTATCAATGCCCTTCGAAGAAGCAAGAAAAACACTACTGCAACTCCCCGGAGTTGGACCCAAAACAGCTGATGTAGTATTATTATTTTGTTCAGAAAAGCCAACAATTCCCGTGGACACCCATGTCAACCGCGTTTCAAAACGGCTCGGTCTTGCGCCTAACAATGGAAACTATGAAGGCGTTCGTGAATCTCTGCAGTCCCTTTACAAACCAGAGAACTATTTAGCCGTCCATGTATTGCTGATTGCGCTTGGTAGAAAATATTGTAAAGCCAGAAACCCATTATGCAAGCAATGCCCACTAAACTTGCTTTGTCCCTCTAAATAACAATAAACAGAAAGTGAAATAGACTTTTAAAACAGTTCTCTGACCGTGAAAAATTCAGATTGGTTTTCTTCTTCCAAAAATGGAATTTCTTTCAGGTTCTTGTCGAGTTTGACTTTTCCTATGGCAACGGTTGAAATTTCCTCTTTGATTGGAGTTAGAATTTTCAAAGTTTTTCTGGTGTAGTCGAGTTCTTGTAAGATGCCTATTCCTAGAAATTTTCTATTTGCATCGTACAAAGCTGTGAGTAATCCTTCCTCGTCGCCTTTGCGTGCTATCATGACTTTCTTTTTTGCGAATTCTTCAGCTTTGAGTAGTTTTTCTGCGTCAACCCAGCGTTTTCTTCCTATGAGTATCAGAATTTTATCTTCGAATTCTGCAATATTCAACGGTTTCATTCCTAAAATTTCGTATATCCTCTCTGCCTTCCTTGTATTCCTAACAGTCTTATCCAAATTAAACAGTTCATTTCCTTCAATTTTTAACCAGTTAAGCGGAAGCAACTGCACTTTCATATTTTTAAGGTATTTCATATATCCCAGTTCCCGCAGGTTTTTGCGTTTTTCTCTATCTCTTTGCTTTATAGCAATTGGAGAATCGACGACTATTGTTCTAAATTTTTCAAAGACGTCCACAAGTCGATTTGTCTCATCTTTTTGCTGAATGCAGAAAATCAAGTCTGGATTGAGTTTGCTGACAAGCTGCATTTTATAGTTGACCGCGTCTTCTCCTTCAACCCACCCATCAGTGTTTACAATGATGAAGTCTGGGTTTTCATTCAGAACTTCCGTTTTTAGTAAACTTAACCCTTCTATTACCTTGTTGATGGCTCTGCTTGGAGAAGTTACGCCTACAAAAAAGGCGTTTTTTGCCTCTAGACTAAACAAATCAGTAATCGGTTTAGTGACTATTGCATAAGCAAGAGTGCATGGAGGACCCACATCAGACTGACCCAAATCTCCATCCAAAATCACGCATTTTCTTTTTTCTTGCATAATCCTGTTTATTAGGTAAGTGCAAAAACTCGACTTTCCAGAATCAACAGCACCTAACACTACGGCCGTGGAAGGCTTTGCTTGGAGATTCGAAAGTTCCTCGCTTGCCTTAATCCAAGAAGACGGAATAGTGCTTCCTTCAACTTCCTCAATAGTTGCGCCTTCTCCTAACGAAATTTCGAACGTTGTTGTTTCCTCAACTACAAAAGGCAACCGTTTCCCTTCACGTATCACAACCTTCTTTACGCTACTCAAAGAGGAACCAAACACTTCCGTCTTACCGGAAATGACTGTGACAGAAGCTGGGCCGTCCACTAAAAGAGTCTTACCTTTTTCAATTGTGCGATTCACTCGTCTTCCTCCGTGGAAATTTATGTCCATTCCTTCCAGCTATCCTTATGGCTGAAACGATATCTCTTAAGCCTCGTCTATGCTTGGTTTCATTTAAGTTACGGTTTGTTCCTGCTTCACTTACACTTTCTAAACTTACATTTGAAGGTAACGCATTATCTAAATCATGCAGTAATCGTTCTCTATATGTTGGAACTCCGTCACCAATTTTGACCGAGATTGATGTCACTGGAGCAGTCTCAAGGTTTCTTATAATACTTTTTATTTTTTCTAAAGTTTCGGCAACGCTAAAACAGTTTTCTGTCTCGATGACTTTTCCATTCGCCAGAACTGCCAACCCAAACACTTCACCGGGATCCACGCCTATGACGATTTTTTCGTAGAATTCTTTTCCTCGAATGATCTGCAATGCCTCGTTTATTAACGCTTCCACTTCTCCTTCTTCATGATACACCAAGACTTTTTCGTGGTTTATCAAGTGTTGCTCTTTTTCTGTGGTTATGACTGCCTTAATGTCTATTGGAATGGGTTCATTTGGTGTCAAACTTACAAAGGGTATGTTCTTTCTCTTCAGTTCATTAACAATTAAGTAGTAGGCTTTCCCTGAAACGGTTACAACCGCGATATTTGCTTTCATACAGCTTTCCATTTCTTGCGTTATACAAGCGCAAAGCAAATTATTAGTTTGGCGGTTTATATTCGTTGATGTGCATTAAAGTGCTACAGAAAATTCCAACAGGTTGCAGAACAATTGACAAAATTCTGGAAGGAGGAATCCACTCCAAAACAATTAGTTTAATCTATGGCGAAGCAGAAACCGGAAAAACCACCCTAGCAATGCAATGCGCCGTAAACTGCGCAAAGAAAGGATACAAGACATTGTTTGTAGATTGTGATGGCACTTTTTCAGCACTGCGATTGTCTCAAATTGCTTCTGAAAGCTTCAAAGAAATTGCTGACCTTGTCATTCTAGCAAAACCTAATAATTTTCGAGAGCAAGCCACACTAATAGACCAGCTAACAAACCTCATAGCAAAAAATTTCGGACTGGTTGTCATAGACACAATTACATCACTTTATCGCGCCAAAATCGCGGAATCTCCAGAAAAGGCATTTGACCTAAACCGCGAATTAAACAGGCAAATGGCACTATTAGCGCAGAACGCTAAAACTCAGAAAGTCGCAGTATTAGTAACCAGCCAAGTGCGAAGCGTCTTTAATGATACTTACGTCAGAGTTGAACCCGTTGCCACAAGAGTTTTGAAATTCTGGGCAGAAACAATAATTGAAATGAAACCAACCGAAATACCCCAAGAAATTAGGGCAATTTTAGAAAAAAACCCAATAAAAGATAAAAAGCCTCAACTAGTAACTTGCCACTTAAAAATAGGAAAAACAGGGATACATGAGTATCTGCCACATTGATGGTTATTAAAATGAACATAGCACAACTACTTATCGAAGCGTTAAAATTCATATTTCCAGCATATTGCGCAAATGCGATACCAGTAATTGTTGGTGGAGGCTACCCTATAGATTTTGGAAAGAAGTTTTTTGATGGAAAACCAATTTTCGGAAAAAACAAAACTTTTCTAGGATTTTTCGCTGGTCTTGCTGTCGGAACAGCCGTCGGTTTAGTTGAAACTGCGCTTTTCCCAGAATATCCTGCATTGTTTGGTTTCACATTAGCTTTGGGAGCGTTACTTGGAGATTTAGCTGGAGCTTTCCTAAAAAGAAGGCTTGGGCTTGCGCCAGGAGAGTTGTTGCCTGTAGTTGACCAGGTTGACTTCGTGTTTGGAGCAATTCTGTTTTCGCTTCTTCTTCCTATGCCTTCGATGTCTTTAGAGCTTATTATTGTGGTGTTAATCGTAACGCCACCTATACATCTGCTAACAAATTTTGTGGCATATAAGCTAGGGTTAAAAACTAATCCTTGGTAAATTCTAGCCAAGTTTTAGGCGAATAACACTTTCTAAGAATATGTAAGTTATCAATAACAAGATTATTCCCGCCAGAAACATCATGTAAGCTTGCCTTGGCTTATAAGCGTACTTTGTACTTTGATACATTACTATCAACCCTGCTGCCCCTAAAGAATAAAGAGCAATTGCAATGACGCTGTCGTATATGAATTGTTCTGACAACCGTGGATAGAGTAAGATGAAACCTACCCCGCTGCCTCCGTAATACGATGGAAGTGGTCTCATTACAATGTTGTATATACCGCCTCCAAACAAAAACACTGCAAAACCCATGATGAGTACTGATATGATAAGGGTTGATGGTTTTGTTGCTGATAATTTTTTGTATAATCTGTTCAGGGAGAACGACATAGAGGAAATTTTTTTCTTAACTGGTTTTGACATTTTCTTTTTCTCCGCTTTTGCTTAGGTATTCTGACACTTCTTTAGCCCATTCTCCTGTTAACGGATTCTTAGCAATCTCACTTAAATACTCTTTCCAAGAAATTTCTAGAGCTTTCTTCCACTGTTCATATTTTTTCAGTATGCTTTCATAAGCCTTGAAATGTAACTCGCAATAATGGTTCTCGACTGCTTCTCTACTACATATTGCGCATTTCAATTCTTTTTTTCCTCTCCTCTATTAAAGGACATTGCGGATTAAAACATAACGTCCACGGGCGTCTTCCTTTAATTTTAACCTGGACGGTAGGCCAACCGCATCCGCGGCAGTTTCTTCCAAGAGGCTTTATTGTTCCTCTTTGCGGTAGTGGAAATGATGTTTTGCATAATCCTTTGAAGTAGTTAGTGCAGCCAATGAAGCGTTTGCCTGTTTTTCTTGAGTATAATATCATTAGTTTTCCGGTGTTACATATTGGGCATGTGCCTATTGTTCGTTCTTCAATTCTTGATTTTTTTATTGCGTTGCTTAGTTGTTCGCCTATTATTTTTTCTTTTGTTTTAAGTTCAGTCACTACTGGTTTGAGAATTTCCACAGCGTCTACAAGAACATTTTCTCTCTTTTCTTCGTTCAATTGTATTTTATTCATTCGTTCCTCAAGTTCCTTCGTTAGTTTTATTGAAACAACTGTTGGGCAATATTTTTCCAGAACTTCCAGAACATCGAAGCCCAAGTCTGTTACAACGATTCTTTCGTCTCGAACGTATCTTCTATCATAAAGTGTTTGTATAATATCTGCTCTCGTTGCTTTTGTTCCGATTTCTGCTTCTTCCATTTTTTTAAGCAGACTGCCAGGGTTGTATCTTGGTGGTGGTTTTGTGAATTTGTCTTCTGCGATTACTTTTTTGATTTTGATTGTTTGTTTCTCTTTTATTGGCGGTAATAGGACTTCTTCTGATCTTACATAGGGTCCATAGAAACGTAGCCAACCTTCTTTTAGGGTTTGTCTTCCTCTTAGGTAGAAGTGATGTCCGTTGACGTTGATGTTAATTCTCATGCTTTGTCTTATGGCTGGTTCATCAAAAACTGCCATGAATCTTCTTACTACGAGGTCCCAGATGTTTCTTTCAGAGTCGTCAAGTTCTCTTTCTGGCAGTTTTCCAGTTGGATAGATGGCTGGGTGTGCGGGGTCTTCCTTTTTTCCTTCTTTCGGTTTTAGTTCCGGCTTTGCTAGCAATTCTGCTGTGAGTTTGCTGTATTGTGGAAGCTTGTTTAGATTTTTCAGAATTGCCTCGTAGCCTATTGCTGGTGGAAGTTTTTGGCTGCTTGTTCGCGGATAAGATATTAAGGCGTCTAGGTATAGGCGTTGAGCGATGTTTGATGTTCGTCTTGGCGTGTATCCGAATAAGCCGTAGGCTTCGCTTTGTAGAGCGCCTAAATCAAAGGGTAGCGGCGGTGATTGTTGGAATTGTTTAACGTCGATTTTTTCAACTGTTCCATTTTTTTCTTTGCACGCTCTTAGGATGGCTTCTGCTTCTTTCTTTGTCTCAATTGTTTCCTTTTCATACTCTGCCTCGAAGGGTTTTCCATCTATTTCCCCTTCAGCCTTGATTTCCCAGTACGGTGTTGGCACGTAGCTTCTGATGGATTTTTCTCTGGCAGCAAGAAACTTTAAGGTTGGTCCTTGCACTCTTCCCGTGCTTAATGTGGCGTATTTCCCGCTCCAGTCTCTTGCTGCTATGGTTAAGGCGCGGGAAAGGTTCACGCCGTAAAGCCAGTCAACTTCATGTCTTGCGCGTCCAGCTTCTATCAGTGCAAAATCTAATTTTGGTAACGGCTTCGTGTACGATTCTTCTAATTCTTCTTTAGTTAGAGTGGAGTATTTCATTCGTTTTGCAACGTTTTCCTTGTCACCGCATGCATATTTTAGTATGCAATATCCAATGATGCTTCCTTCAATGTCGTAGTCGCAAGCGTCAATGAACAAGTCAGCCTCGTTTGCCAACTTTGATATGGTCTCTAACCAAGTGCGAATTTGCTTTACGCCTCTCTCGGCGATGTATCTGGGTACCCATTTGAAACCAAAAACGGGATAGTAATTTCTTCCTCTTCTTTCTTCTGCAACTGTGTATAAATGTCCAAGAGCAGGAACGACAACTATTTCCTTGTCCCGTTTAGCCACATAATATGGGACCCCCTTTTCCTCCATTTTTTTGGCTTTTCCCTTTGCGTCAAGGGCTAAAGCTATTCTTTGTGCAGCGTCCGGCTTCTCGGTCACAATTAATGTGTATTTTCCCATGGTAGCACAAACCACGTAGCCTATTGGAAATGGTTTCCCAGAATTAAGTGTTATCTGAAATTAAAAGTTTCTGTGCCGGACAAATGAGGTTGTATGCCTTGACCAGCAATTGATAAATATGCGAGAGAACTTTATTGCTTTGTCGTGAAAGGAGTGGGTTGCGTTGCCTCAGCGGGTTGTATGTCAACAGTGTGGTTGTGTTTTGTATGAAGGCGCTGAAATCAAACCTCCTGATGAAATTTTACATCAACATAATGGAAAATGTCCGGGATGTGGAAAGAAACTTTCGCTAATTCCCATTAATGTGGAAGTTAAACCGGTAAAATAAAAACTGCTGGGATAATTCTTGACTGAAAAAATCCGCAGGACACAGCTCTACGAAATACACAAGCGAACGGCAAAAATGACTGTTTTTGCAGGCTTTGAAATGCCCCTATGGTACACAAATGTGACACCTGAACATTTAGCCGTGCGAAACAATGTTGGCATTTTTGATATTTCACACATGGGACGAGTAATAGTCAGTGGTCCAGACGCGGAGCGCTTTTTGAATTATGTCATAACAAATGATGTTTCAAAGCTGCTACCAAACAGTGCTCAATATTCAGTCATGTGCAACGAGAAAGGCGGTATAATCGATGATTTCGTTGTTTATCGATTAGAAATGGAGAAATTTTTGGTAGTTTTCAATGCAAGCAATCGAGAAAAAGACTATAACTGGCTGGTCAAAAACTCTAAGGAGTTTAACGTGAAAATTGAAGAAGTTTCGGATAGCGTAGCGATGTTTGCGGTTCAAGGTCCAAACGCTGAAAAAACCTTAGCGAAAATTTCCTCTGAAGATTTGAGCAAAATTGAAAGATTCAAATGCGGACACACGCGTTTATCAGAAGTGGAAGTTTTTATTTCCAGAACTGGTTACACAGGCGAAGATGGATTTGAAGTTTTCGTGTGGAATGCCTCACTCGCTAAACCAGATAACGCGGTGAAATTATGGAATGCCATTCTCGAGGCTGGAAAAACCTTTGAAATAAAACCATGTGGCTTAGGAGCCAGAGATACGTTGAGGCTGGAAGCTGGAATGTGTCTTTATGGAAATGATATAGACGAGAACATAACGCCTTTAGAAGCGGCATTAGGATTTGTGGTGAAACTTCAAAAAGACAACTTCATAGGAAAGGATGCTTTGCTGAAACAGAAAACTGAAGGGATTAGACGCAAAAGGGTGGGAATACAAATGATAGACCAAGGAATACCTAGACTGGGCTTCGAAATTTATGGTGCTGATGGCGCAAAGATTGGATACGTGACAAGTGGAACGTTTTCTCCATTATTGCGGTATGGCATAGGGATGGGTTACGTGGAAGTGTCCAAAGCCTTGGAGGGAAACATCGTAAACGTGAAAATACGTGGCAAACTGGCGCATGCAAAGATAGTGTCCTTTCCATTTTATGATGCTGAAAAATATGGGTATAAACGGAAAATCACAATGTGAAAAATCATTAGATAACCGCAAAGGAAATAAAACACCTCATTAATCTCTGTAGGAGAGATGAATTCAAAATGAAGTTTCCAGCAAGAGAGCGCATTGTCAATGCTTTGAAAAGTCTTGGAAAATTGCGAATTAAAGTAAGTCATGGCGCAATAATGGCTTCTTCGGCTTTGTTGCTCATCCTTTTAGTAGCGTTTACCATTCGCATCTTTCCATTGCGCTGGGAAATCCAAACAGGCGCACTACATCTTTCCGAATTTGACCCTTACTACCAGTATAGTTTAACAAGCTATATGGTTAAAAATGGCTTGCTTTCACCTTATTGGCCAACTCAATGGGTTGACACACAACGTTGGTACCCTGGTGGAATAAATATGGGCATGTCCTATCCAGCATTGCCGATGACTGCTGCTTCGTTTTACATGGTAGTTACAGCGCTAGGCGTAAACATTGATTTGATGAGTTTCTGTGCGTTGTTTCCTGCAATAATGGGCACACTAGCCTGTTTTGTGATTTTTTTCCTTGGCAAAGACATTGGTGGAACATCTGTGGGATTGTTGGCATCCCTCTTTCTAGCTCTGAGCCCTTCTTATATTCAAAGAACTTCCCTAGGATTTTTTGACGATGAAACAATAGGCATATTTGCCCTTTTGCTGTTCGCGTTTCTATTTTTAAGAGCGATTGAAACAGAAAGACCTGTAGGTTCGAGTGTGAAATATTCAGTTGGTTCAGGCTTAGCGTTGGCATATTTTATTTCTGGATGGGGCGCCGCGTTCTATCCGATTGCTCTCACTGCACTCTTCGTTTTCTTGTTAATTCTGTTAAAAAGGTACACTTCGCGGCTCTTATTATCGTATAGTCTGACCTTTGGTTTAGGATTATTTATAGCTATAAACGTCCCTTATATTTCACCAACTTATCTCACTGCTTCCGTTATTTTGCCTGTTGCCGGAGTTTTCGTTCTATTATGTACTTGCGAGATACTTCGCGTTTTGTCGTCAACAAAATCAAAAGTGCTTTTCGTTGCGTTACTTTTGGCACTACTAGTTGGCGGTTTTGCTGTGCTTTGGCAGCTAGGCTACATGCGGACTATAGCTGGGAAGTTCTTTTCCGTTATTAACCCTCTTGCACGGGCAGAATCTCCTCTTGTGGAGTCTGTTGCTGAGCACAGAATTTCAGCGTGGGGTTCCATTTATTATGAATTAGGCATAGGAATAATTTTCTTCATTGTTGGCTTCTACTTCCTTCTTAAAAATCTTAACAATAGAAACTTGTTCATGTTGCTGTTTGGTATCACGTCGCTTTACTTCGCCAGTTCCATGGTGCGTCTGCTTGTCCTTTTGGCTCCTGCTTTCGCCATTTTAGCTTCCATTGGCATAACGGGTGTTTTGAAACCCTTTATCGCCTTATTAAAAGAGCCTCCAAAGATTATTACTAAAAAGAAGTTCGGTTTGGAACATGTTGGAAAAGAATTCAGCGGAGTTGCTATTCTTCTCATATTCATTATTTTAATGACTAACTTTGCTTTTTCACCGCAATCTGGCGGAATACCGAAAGTCTACAGTCAAGCCTATGCTCCAGTAACTATTACTGCTGGAAGCCTTCCCATAGTTCCTAATCAACCAGTGCAAGAATGGCTAGACATGCTAGACTGGCTGAAAAGCAACGTGGGATATCTACCAATAGAAGAAAAAGTTGTTTGCAGCTGGTGGGACTATGGATACTGGCTAACCATACTTGGAAACGTAACATCCCTTGCAGACAACGCTACAATAAATGGTACCCAAATAGAGAATATAGGTTTCACATTCATGGCTAACGAAACCCAAGCAGTGGACATGTTGAAACGTTACAACGCAAAATACGTTTTAGTATTCACAACGCTCTCGGTGGGACAGCAGAATAATCAATACTATGCAAGCTGGGCTGGTTACGGCGACGAAGGAAAATGGATGTGGATGGCGCGCATCTCTGGCAAGGCAAAAGATCGATTTATACAGGAAGGTATTCTTGATGAAAGCTCTGCGTGGACTGACGAAGCAACTTTCGGGAATTACACAGAGAATAGATGGACTTGGAATGATGTAGGAAAAAACTCCACAATATATAAATTCATGCTTTACGGGAAACAGAGATGGTGCGGGGTCAATAATGCTATGGCTGTCAATGAGCAAGGACAACAGGAACCTTCTATAGAACTATTGTACTTTAAAGAAGCTTACATTGCTGGATTGAATTTGTCTCCAAGCGATGCCCAAAGCAAATATGGCAATCTTGTTCCATTAGTGTGCCTTTACGAGATTAAGTATCCAAACTAGCAAAGGAGAGATAGCTTGTTTCCTAAGGTTCCGGACTACCATAAACCAAATAAGCCTTTAATTCCAAACGGTTTAGGCGTAATCTATGTTCTAGTAAGCGTAACCTACCTCTTCGCCTTGTATTATTTTAACCAACCGCCAGCGTCTAACAATGTTTCTTCTGCTTTGACATTGGCAGTTTGCATTTTGTTTGGAGGCTTTATGGGTTTGCTTGATGATTGGATGGATCTGCGGTGGCGTTACAAGGCTTTCTTCCCTCTTATAGCCTCTATACCACTCGTTTCTTTAGCAATAAAGCTTGGACTGCGTACCTCTTTGGCGATTCCGTTTTTTGAGCCTTTAGATTTTGGTCTTCTCTATTATTTTGTGATTATTCCGTTAATTGTGACTATAACTACTAATACCGTGAATCAGCTTGGAGGACTGAACGGCTTAGAAACAGCTTGCCCCGCGATTGTTTTGGTTGGGTTGATGGTTGTTTCTGGAGAACATGCCGTTATGCTGTATGCTCCATTAGTTACGTGGCTTTTTCTTGCCATTCTTAATTTTCAAGGGAAAATTTTTGTTGGGAACACGGGGTCTTTTGCGATTGGAATAACGTTAGCTGCTTTCGCTATTATTTCGGATGTAAAATCTTTTTTGATTATTTCCATATTGCCGTATGTTTTAAATTCAGTGCTTATTCTGTTCGCTTATTTCTTTTATAAGTCTAAGGCGCAAGTTATGTTTGATGGTAAAAAGTTGTCTTCAGACCATAGACGCAGTTTGGTTACTTTGATTACTTATTATCGTCCTTTGACTGAACGGCAAGTAGTTGTTATAATTTCGCTTCTTTTTGCAGCTTCAACCACACTTGCTTTACTAATTTACTAGCGTTCAAGTTGATGTCTTTTCTTAGCTGTATGTATTATGGTGTTACACACAAAAGGCAAAAATCAGTTTTAAGCGAGGCTTAATTGCAAGAGGTTAGAGGACTAGCTCACCATGTAATTGGCTAATGTGAGGAATCAATTATTTGCCCAGCTTTGTATGTTCCAAACGTTTCGGTTAAAGTGGAAATCACTAATTTGGTAGGTGTTCGTCTGGGTGCAAAGGGCGGTGGAGTTGAAAATATTAATTTTGATGTTAAAGCAAAGCTGGAAGAAAAAGAACGCAAAAGCCAAATGGTTGTTGTGGGTTTTGGTTTGCTTTTGAATACCAAGCCGAATGTTGTGAAATTTGAGATTGAGGGCACAGCAACCATAATGGGTAAGGATGCGGAAATCAAAAAAATGTTAGAAGTTGACCCGGAAACTAAAGTGCCGTATGTTTTCCAAAGCATTTACCAGCATGCCTTTACTGCCATGTATTTGATGTCGACAATTTTGAACGCACCTCCCCCTCCTAACAATTTGCTTGTCCCGCCGAAACAAGGAGTTCCAGTTGAGGACGTAAGCGTTGAAGTTGGAACAGAAGCGGTTGAGGCTGTGAGTGTTCAAGCTGCAACGGCGGCGGAAGAAGAGACAAGCGAGGTCAGTGCTTCTGCAAAATGATTTGCAGTAAACGTTTAATAGTCTAAAACTCTGTGCATAAGGATTATTGGCGGGTGAGTGGGCCTCCACCCGTTCCGCCACTAATAAACCCCGGGAGTAGGAGGTGAAAAAGTGAAATTTGACACTAGAGACGTAGCCTTAACGGTTGTTTTTACAGCATTGTACGCCCTAATCAACATTGCTCAATCGTTTTCTCCCTTTGGAAATCCTTCAATTTACGGACCCGTTCAATTGCGTATTTCAGACTTTTTGATTGCGTTAGCCGCTTTGCTTGGAATGCCCGTTGTCATCGGAGTTACAGCTGGATGTGTTGTCGTCAACATGATTGGACCAATAGGACCTATCGATGTAATCTTTGGCTCTCTTGCAAATCTGATAGCAGCAGGCTTTGTAATGTTGCTGAGAAAACATAAGCTATTAGCGTGCATTGTAGGCTCTTTACCGATAGGAATAATCGTTGGTGGAGGATATCTGTGGATGTTCTATCCTTATCAACCTACAGAGCTTGCTTTTATGCCAGCTTGGATTACAACGCTAATCAGCATTTTAGTTAGCAGTTTGATAGCCATTGCAGTTATTGGCTACATAGTCCTCCAAATATTCAGCAGACCGACAATCATTGAACCGTTGAAATCACGTGGTTTAAAGGTGCTGACAGACGACTAATAATGTTACGAAAATCACATGAACCTTTCCAGTTTTGTTAATCCTATTATTTCGTCAAAGTCTAAGCCTAACGCGTCTAGTACTTGGTCGAATGTTGAATGCAAGTAGGCTATGTACTTATCTACATCAATTTCATTGTTTGTTGCTAATTCAACGGGTTTGACGTGAGGCTCCTTGGCAACTTTTACAAAGCTTATCAAGTCGCCTGCTCTCAGTTCTACTCCGTTTTCTTTCAGTATTTTTGCGGCTTTGACATGTTGTGGTGTTGTTTTTGTGTAACGTTCCAGTTCTTCGCCTAAGACCACGTTGAATGCTAAATCGTTTAGGCTTTCCCATTCTCTCCGTTTTAGTCGCATGTAGCAGTCGCGGATTATTTGGCTTATGTCTTTTTTGGCGTTTTCGAAATCTGCTGGTGTCTTAACCGTTGCTAAGCGTTCTTTCATTCGGTCAAAGGCTTTTTTGATGAATGGTGGAATGTGCTTCTTCTTGCCTGTTAATCCTTTCACGTCTACGCTTCCGTCTTCAAAAACTCCGAGATAGTTCTTTTTGCGGGAGCTGAAAACGGAGTATCTGTAAACTTTGTCTACGTCTAAGCTCATTTTTAATTCGTGTTCTGTCCAGTGGGCGAGTTTTTCGATTTGTTCTTTTGAGGGGTTTTTTAGGAATATGCTGTCTGTGTCGCCGTAAAGAACTTGAATGCCAAGCTGCTCTGCCTTGTTTAGTATTTGTGTTAGCGAATGTCTTGCGATTGCTGCGGTTGCTTCAGCCACAGGTGGGCAATAGAGGTCGAAGGTTTCTGCTCCGAAGACTCCGTAACTGGCGTTCAAGATTACTTTGAGCGCTCCTTGAATTAGATTGTACCAGCTTCGAAGTTCATTTGGTAACGTTTTGTCTTTTGTTTTCGGCTTGTACCATTGCACTCGCAAGTCTCTGAGTGAGCCGATTAAGAGGCTTTCTAATGCGCGTTTTTTGGTGCAGACCCAATGTGGCGTGTCTGGGATTAGATTGCTGCGACATTCTTGGTGTTGGCAGAGTATGGATTGGTAGCCGAGGTTCCAAACTTTTATTATTGATGGGTACAGGCTTGGAAAGTCCATGACTGCAACGTTGAAGTGGACGCCGGGTGTGGGTTCAACAACTATTGCGCCTTTGTATTTTTTGCCTTTGATTATGGCTTTGGTTACTGTTTTTCCTTTTACTGCGAGGATGTCTTCCATGTTTGGAATGAGCATGTTTTTTCTGCGGTGTTCGTGGTGCATGAAGTTTCTTATCCAACGTGAAACGCCTTGGCGGCTTACGTCTTCCATTGGCATGCTGCTGATTCTGGCTAAAACTAGAATTAGTTTCATGACTAGTTCGTCTTCGAAGCTTGTTAGTTTAAAGGTGATTTCTGCGTCTCTGAAGCAGTATTGGGCGAGTTCCGTGTAGGATAGTTCGCCTAAACTTTTTTCCAGTTTGATTTTTTCCATTCCGATTAGGGCTTTGCCTACGTCGTCTAGAGTTACGTCGCGGTATCGGTTGTTGAAAGCGTAGATTTGGATTGAACGGTTGAAGAAAAACTTGTACAAGTCAATGTGCACGCCATACTTTAATAGGCAAACGCGCCTGCCAACCTCTATTGGAATTTCACTTCTTTTAAAGCCAAAATTTAATGCTCTATGCGCTAAATACCGTAAATCGAAGTCGTCACCATTGAATGTCAATGCGAAAGGATAATTCCATAAAGCGTCAAACACGGCTCTGATGAGTTTTTCTTCTGAGTCAAAATATTCTAGGGTTACGTCGGCTGGTAAGCATTCGGTTCCTTCGCGAATTCCTTCGCGTTTTAAGAGTAAGACTTTCTTTTGTCCGTCTGAACCGTAAAGTGAAACGCACACGATTGGGTAAGCTGCTTCTCTGGGGTCGGGCATTCTTGTTGGGACTGGTGTATAAACTTCGATGTCTAGGGCTACGCGGTGGAATTTTGGAGCTGAATACTCTAACAGCCTAGCCCATTGCTCAATATATTGAAGTTCCTCATCCGTGGCTTCTTTGAAAATTTCACGTATGCTGTGAACCATTCTTTCGGCATCTTCAAGGCTTTTCGGAACCAAATCACCATTTTTTACTTCATAAAGCATTCCGGGCTGAAGGTTCCTATCGTAAATGTATGATTGGTAATACTTTATTTTTGATTCCCAAACCTTAATTTTCTCCGGCTCAATGGGAGTTTCTGAAACTTTTGGGAAATCTTCTGGAATTATGTCTCTTATGCACCCAGTTGGGCGTCCGCCCACTGCAAGTGGGTCTTTTGCAACAATTTTCGTTACTTTTACATTTCGTTCTGATAATGGGTCAAATTTTTCAACAATTTCGAAATGGTCGAATCCTTCATGCTGTGTTAAGCGAGTGATTTTTTCCAGTTCGTATTGTGAAAGGTTGGTTAGGCAATAGGGCTTATGCCCAGTGTTGTCGTACCAGAAGTAGATTTTGCCGGCGTGTGGCTCGTAAAGTTTGATTAGGGCTTTTCCAGTTTTTCCGTCGTAGGTGGCTGAAACAAAATAGGACGGTGGCAAGTTATCGGGTGCCAACGGTGGAAAAGCATATTCTTTCTTTTCTTTTATTATGGTTTCCGTGAAGGGTAAGGCTTCCGCTTCGTTTTCCTTTAAAGGTTTAGCTTCAACTTTAGAGAAATCCTCTAGACGCCTCTGTGCCATTCTAGTCCTGTACCCGTTTAATTCTATGAGAGGTATAGACTAAAATCTCTTACTAATGCTAATTTGAGTTATTGGCCGCATTTCGTCTTTTTGAATGTCTTTGATTAGTTCTTCTATTTTTAGCAAGCCTATGTTTCCATGCCCATGTTTTCTAACCGCTATCTTTTTTGTTTCTGCTTCATGTTTGCCGCAGATTATCATGTATGGAATTTTCTGAAGTTCTGCTTGTCTGATTTTGTAGCTCATGGTTGAGGAACTGTTGTCAATTTCTGCTCTTACACCTCGACTCAACAGTTTTCTATGAACCCTTTCAGCATATTCCATATAATAATCACTGATTGGTAGTATCCTCACTTGTATAGGTGCCAACCATGCTGGAAGATTGCCTTTGTGGTGTTCTATCAGGATGGCAAAGAATCGTTCAATGGCTCCTAGAAGGGCTCGGTGAATCATTATGGCTTCGCATTTTCTTCCGTCTTGTCCAATATAATTTATGCGAAAGCGTTTTGGCAAGTTGAAGTCGAATTGAATGGTTGTACATTGCCATTCTCTGCCAGAGGCATCAATTACGTTGACGTCAATTTTTGGGCCGTAAAACACTGCTTCGCCTTGCATTTATGATAGTTTATTTCTTTTTCTTTGAGTGCTTTTGCCAGAGAGTTCTGTGCTAGTTGCCATTTTCTTTCTGAACCCATGTATTTTTCTGGTTGGTTTGGGTCTTTTGTAGAAAGATATACTTTGTATTTGTTGAATCCAAATTTCTGCAGCATACGTTCTGCAAAGTCTATAAGCTTCAGTATTTCGCTGTAGACTTGTTCTTTTGTGCAGAAGATGTGTGCGTCGTCTTGAGTGAACCCTCTTGCTCGTAGTAATCCATGCAACGTGCCTGAGCGTTCATACCTGTAAACTGTTCCCCATTCTGCGTATCTTATGGGAAGGTCTCTGTAGCTTCTAGGCTGAGACTTGAAGATTTGGATGTGAAATGGGCAGTTCATTGGTTTCACAACGTAAAATTCTCCTTCTTTCTCGAAGACGTACATGTTTTCCTTGTAATAGTCCATGTGTCCGGAAACCTTCCAGAGCTCTCCTCGAGCTATGTGCGGCGTGCAAACTAGTTGATACCCATTTTTCAAATGTTCTTTTTCCCAGAAATCTCTGATTACCTGCGAACCATCGCACCTTTAGGATGCCAAAGAACTAAGCCTATGCCCACTTCTTCATCTATGGAGAATAAATCCAGTTGTTGACCGAGGAGCCTGTGGTCTGCATCGGATAACTCTCTTTCCTTATTTTTATTTTCTAAAACTCTTGGGTTCACGGGGTTTTTAGGGGTGCTTCTACTTTTTAGAAATCGTTTAGGATTGTGTTTCTAAATACCCCATTTGTAAAACCTCAAGCCAATAATGCATAAGCCTATTTATCTTTTGTTGTTTAACAATATTCAAGTGTGGGAATACAAAATTGCTCAAGGAAGCTTGGACGCTTGCTATTGAAGCTTTAAGCTGGATGGAAATGCGAAGATTAAGCGAGCGGTTAGCTTTAGCGAAAACTGTCCAGCAATTAGGCATAAGCGATGCGGATGCAGTACGATTGGCTCACATGCTTGTGTGCGAAACAGTAAGGCGACGAAACTTCATAGACACATTCATAAACAAAACATTAGAACCAGAAACAATAGACGAGTTTGACCTCGGCGTTCAAGCTTTTTTGCGGCTTTATGTTTACCAAACGCGAATAGCCAAGAACTGGTCTAAAATCGACATTAAAGAAGCTGAGAATATAGCCAAGCTTGCCCGTTCTATTCTCGGCTGGAAAACTCTCAGAAAAGTTGAACGTATCCTTGGTGAGTTGTTAACGCAAAAGCCAAAGCTGATTCTTGAAGGCGTAAGCGACGAAGAAAGAATTGGACTTTTAACGTTTCATCCAACATGGTTCGTGAAATACTGCTTAAAGACGTTCGGAAGACAAGAAACCATAACTCTTTTAGAGGCAAATATGCAGTCGCCGCTGACATACATAAGAGTGAATACGCTTAAGGCTGGCGAAAACGAGATTTTAAAAAAACTTGTTGAAGAAGGCATTAAAATTGAGAAAGTTGAGCAGCTAAGACACGCATACAAGTTTCTTAGCGCAAAGAAACCCTTAACCCAAACCACAAGTTTTCGCGAAGGCTTATTCTACATCCAAGACAAAGCAAGCTGCTTCGCGGCAGAAACAGCAAATCCCAAACCCGGAATGACTGTTTTAGACGCTTGTGCTGCGCCTGGAGCTAAAACCACATATTTGGCTCAACTCATGCAGAATCAAGGCGATATATTTTCTGTGGATTATTCGAAGCGAAGAATGAACGTGTGGAAGAACGAAGTTGCACGCATGGGCGTTGCGAATACAGTGCCAATCATCGCTGATGCATGCAGCCAGCTGCCTTTCAATCTTGAAGCCGACATTGTAGTTTTAGACCCGCCTTGCACAAGCACTGGCGCATTTGGAAAATTGCCTTCTGCAAAATGGAGGCTTACAAGGCGTTCTATTGATAGGATGGCTGAGATTCAATGGCGGATGATAAACAATTGCGCGGCGCACGTGAAGTCCGGAGGCACTCTGGTTTACTCCACATGCAGCATAACATTAGAAGAAAACGAAATAATCATTGAACGATTTCTAAAATGGCATCCAGAATTCGCTTTGGCTGAAATAACTCCGAAAATAGGCTTACCCGCACTGAGAGGACTGGAAAAATGCCAAAGACTATACCCGCATATTCACCAATGCAATGGATTCTTCATCGCCAAACTATCAAAAGAATAAGACCCAGGTGAATTCCTCTTTCTCCATAAAATTGAATCTATATATAAGGGAGGGCTATACACACGCAAACACACAGTTTTTTTGGCTTTTTCAATAATAGTACGACTTAACTTCTTCTATTTTCGTCCACTCTTGCTAGACTTTTCCAAACAGCACAAGGCCTCAAAAATCACTTTAGCCGCTTGAACAGCCGAAACTCCTTGGTCATAATTTGGCGCCACTTCCAAAACATCAAAGCCCACAACCCGCTTATCACATAAATCGCATAGAATATCCAGCAAAACGTGCGGTTCTAACCCTTCCGGTTCCGGATTCTGCACTGCAGGCGCGAATGCAGGGTCAAGCACATCCATGTCCACAGACAAGTAAATGCTCTCGCATCCTGCAAGTTTCTCATGCAACTGCTTTATAACACGCTTAACTCCATCCTTTCTAATCTGTTGCGCCGTGAAAAATTCTATCCCACTTTTCTTTGCGTAAGCTAACTCTTCCTTGCAAACAGCTCTCGTGCCAACCTCAACAATTTTCGCAGGCTTAACCTTTTCATTTATCCTACGCATAAAAGTCGTGTGAGAAAGCGTTAACCCCATAAACTCACTACGCAAATCCAAATGTGCATCAAAACTCACAATCGCCGTTTTAGACGCCCTTTTCCCCAACCCCTTCGCAACACCCAACGTAATAGTATGTTCTCCACCAATGGTTACTGGAATTTTTCCAGCTTCCAAAATATCCGCAACCACCAACCTAATTCTTTTCAAAGTCTTTTCCGTGTCTGCAAGCACATGCAAATCACCCAAATCATGCAATTGCAAATCCTCAACATCCACATCCGTGCGAAAACTGTAAGTTTCTATATTAAGCGACGCTTCACGAACCGCATTTGGACCAAACCTTGCCCCAGTACGATAAGTACTTGTAACATCAAAGGGAACGCCAAAAATCACATACTTCGCTTTTTCGAAAGGCTTCTGAAAACCGCTGAAAACGTTCGATTGAGAAACAAAAAACTCATGATGACTCATACATTTTCCTCTTTTTCTCTTCTCTATTTCACATTGGTGTTCTAAACTTTTTCGTTAAGCACCAACTAAAGCTAATCCACTTCTTTAATAGCTTGCCAAGAAAACATTAAATTTATTAATGTTAGTGTCAATGCATCTTTAAAAAGAGCTGTGATTGAATGTCCATCAAATCAAAATTTACCACGGAAAACATGGGAATGTACGCCGCATCCGCATTTTACATAATTGCCGGAATAATACTCCTCACCATACTACCATTCGCCAATTTCCCACTACACATCAGCATAATCGGCATACTAAGCATAGTAACAGCGTATGGATTAATTAGAAAACGATTCTGGACAATATGGCTAGTCATTATACTCTTCTTCACAGCCACAACCTTCTCAGCCTACACAATATTCACGTCCATTTCCTCACTAGGAAAGAACCTAATCTATGACATAAGCACAATTGCTTACCTAATCCTAACATGGATTTTCACAGCATACATAGCAACTAAAAGAAAAACCTTAGAAAGCTAAAACCACCTTTCTTCTAAGCCTTTAAAAAGGCGAACCAAAACCTCCTCGTCAGCATCAACAAACTGCTGGTTTTCAGCTATCTCCACGAAACCATCAGCTTTTGCAAGCGTAGTAATAGCTCCCGAAAGCCCAGATGGGACTGGTTCTGCAAGCAACCGCTTTGACTTGTCACGTTTCAACTTAACCATAACAAACGTTCGTCTACCCTTCGCTGGAAACATTCTTGTAGCCGCCAAAGCCTTAACAGTCGACAGTTCTTCTGTTTTTCGTCCCGCCAATTGCTGAATAATTGGGCGAACAAGCAAATGAAAAATTAGCAATGCCGAAGTTGGATGTCCCGGCAACGAAAAAACCAGTTTTCCATCAACCAAAGCAACCGTTGTAGGTTTTCCCGGTTTAGTCGCGATTCCACAAACAATCACTCCTGGTTTTCCAAGCGAATTCAACGTTTGTGGCATAACATCTTTCGGACCAACCGAAACTCCGCCTGAAGTTACGACCATATCTGCAGATGCCAAAGCATGTTTTAACGCTTTCTGTATCTCATCCTTATCATCTGGAAAAACACCCAAATAAACTGGTTTTCCGCCACTTTCCAACACTGCAGTGCTCAGACTGTAAGCGTTTATGTCATAGATTTTACCAAAAGACAATACTTTTCCTGGCTCCGTAATTTCAGCGCCTGTTGAAAGAACCGCAACTAGTGGAATCTTGTAAACCCTAGCCTTAGTTTTTCCAATTGCCGCTAAGACACCTATTTCTCTTGACCCAAGCACCTGTCCATTCTCTAAGACAGTTTCCCCCTCCCTAATATCTGCACCAGCTTTCATTACATTTTCATCCTTCACAACAGCATTGTAAATCCAAACTTCACTGTTCTTCCGCTCTGTGTGTTCAACCATCACAACAGCATCAGCCCCATTAGGCATAGGCGCTCCAGTTACAATCTCAACAGCTTCGCCTGAAACAACAGCTATTTTTGGCGGTTCTCCAACATTCACCACACCAGAAACTTTAAGCCTTACAGGCTTGTTCTCTTCCGCACCAAACGTGTCTTCAGCTTTCACTGCATAACCATCAACAGTTGACCTATCAAAAGGTGGAATATCCAAATCAGCGATTACATTTTCTGCGAGAACACGATTATAAGCTTCTAACAATTGAATCTCTTCAACGCCCAGAGGCTTTGGTCTAAAATATTCCAGTATAGTCTGTTTTGCTTCATCCAGCGTAAGGAGCTTTCTAAACATCTGTCTCGCCCATCTCTACATAACCGAACAAGTAAACCGTGACAGTTTCTCCTTCTGTAAGCCCTTCTCGGTTCTCTGGGACAATCACATAACCATTCGCTTTGGCCACAGTTGAAATCATTCCAGACCCCTTTGCACTCACTGGCTCGGCAAAAAACTCTCCATTTTTCTGAAAAACGCGAACGCGGACAAAAGTTTTTCTTCCCAACGTCGTAGCCACTTTTCTCGTCACCCTAGCAGTCACGACTGGTCCGAACTCCTGCTGCTTCATTCCAAGCATTCTACTGATTAACGGTCTAGCAAAAACTTCAAACCCAATCATCGCAGCAACAGGATTGCCCGACAAGATGATTATAGGCTTTTCAGCCACAACAGCAAGAGCAGTTGGCATTGCAGGGCGCATGGCAACACCATGAACGATTACCCCTGGTTTTCCAAGCTTGTTTACCGCTTCTGGAACAAGGTCTGAAAGGCCAACACTAGTCCCGCCAGTAGTTATTATCACATCAGCCGCAAATCCAGCCTTCAACTTCGAGACAATCTCAGCAACGTTATCCTTCGCTATTCCCAAATCAATAGGTTCCGCGCCTAATTCGCGGCACATTGCTGAAAGAACAAGCCTATTAACCTCAAAAACTTGTCCTTCTCCCAACTCTTCACCTACGCTAACTAACTCGTTTCCAGTGGCTAATAAGGCAACTTTAGGCGATTCAAAAACCTTAACTTTAGAAAATCCTAAAGCAGCAATTAATCCTAAATGTTGAGGTTTTAATCGAGTCCCAGCTTTCACTGCTATTTCTCCTTTCGCAATATCTTCGCCTTTTTTTGAAACATTTTCTGCTGGTGTAACTGGTGTCCAAACTTCTATTTTATCGCCAATTAGTTTAGTATTTTCCAACATGACAACCGCATCTGCGCCCTTTGGAATAGGATTTCCAGTCCACACTTGCTTAGCCTCTCCCTCATCCACTTCCCTTTCTTCAGTGACCTGAAAAACCTTAGGTTTAAACTGAGACGCTCCAAAAGTATCCTTAGCCTTAACCGCATAACCATCAACCGCTGATCTGTCGAATCTTGGCAAGTCTTCCTCTGCCACAATGTCTTCTGCTAAGACGCGATTCAAGGCTAAATCTAAAGAAATAATAACCGTTTTTGGTTTCCTGATTTGAACCGTGTCAAGGAAATTTTGTAATGCCTCATCTACTGATGTCAGCTTTTGGAATCCCTTCAGTCGCACCAAAACGCATGCCTCAAGACAGCATTGTAAGCAATAATAAAAAATGTATCGCAACAAGAAAACGCTTTAGCTTCTTCTACTCTTTCTATAACGGTAACTTTTCCGCAGATATTGCCCATAAACCAACGCTACCAAAGCAGCTATCCAAGCCGCAACATTCTGGAAAACCAAATATTTTCCAACACTATCTAAACGAACCAAAGGCTCAAAAATAGAACCCAGAGCCAAGACAAAATTTCTGAAACCCGGTGCCACAGCTAATAAAGCATTATTTACTCCAGCGAAAAACTCACCGAGTGGCGCCAGAGCTTGTGATGTGCCTTTCACAAAGTTCAATAGAGCAAGATTTGCTTTGTAGACGCTAACTATGGTCTGGTAAATAAGTTGCGGATATGCCAAAACTGAGACCAGTAGTATTAATGCGGAAAAAACCAGAATTATCGTTAAGGCACTTTTTATTGTGGCTCGAGCAAAGTGTATTTTCTGCCAAACATACGTGATACCCTTAACCTTCAGCAACCCCGATTTTATTCTTCCAAAGAACTTCCTCACTCCTCTCAGTCTCTGCTTTTTATCGTGTTTAAAGTCGCCTTTTCCTTTCTGTATTTCCGGATGTTTTACGGCTGCATGCCTTGTCAAGTATATCCAACTTGACATTAGCGCAATTACGACTGCTGCAGGGACTAAATGGAAGAGTGGACTAATCAAACCAAACATCTTGCTTTCCGGTTTTTCTTCAACGCCCAAACGCATGCCATAAAGTACAACCAAATACTCGATTAAGACAGCTATAATTAGGAATAGAATTATTGCTATTAGTCCTTTCAGTGTTGCCCAACGAATCACTAGTCGTTTTGGAGGTTTCTGACTTGACACTTAGCTCACCATCAGCTTCGTCTTAACATGTTTATGTGTGCTCTTGGAATATGCAAGTTCTCATTAAAAAATGTGACTGTGCATATTGTCTAGCGATTTCAACTCTGAATTATTACAGCCTAAATTTTCTTATTTTTGAATAAAGTGAATGTTTGATTACGGATGGTAATAGAGTTATGAAGCATTCTGTCAGGCAAGGAATTATTCAACGCATAGCATGTCTATTTCCATCTTTATCACAATGGAAATTCATGCCCACATTTAGGGCACTTGGCCATTCCACACTGCACAGAAGACGGACAACCACAACATGCAAATGCTCGACCATACGATATATCAAAGGCGAAACCACATTTTGGACATTTAACTACACGTTTCGATTGCACGCCCATTCTAAATCGCTTATCCCAAATCAACACTCAAGAAAAATTTTAAAAACTTTTCTAAAAAATTCCAAACATTTTTATGCAAAAATTCTAACAATACTAAAACAATTAATAAATATCGTAAGCCATTTCATATGAAGAACTGTTGGTATAGAACGAATTAGTCTGGGAAGAGAATGCAGAAAACGGAAAAAGCTGAAAGATTAAAAATCTACAAGGACCGTAATACGCAAGTTTTCTTAAGCAAATTTTTAAGTGGCGAAGTAAGCGAGCTTGAACCCGTTTATGACCCTAAACTGGGTTACCATTACCCTATAGTTGAGGCAATTGTTGGCGATACAGCAAGCGTGGAGTCTTTTCTGAATAGACTCTACGAAGCCAAGGTTTTGGACAGAAAACTTTACGATAAAATCATTTACTGCCCAAAATGTGGTTCTGTAAACATTTCCATCCGCTATTGCTGTCCGTACTGCAAATCGTTTGACATACAAAGAAGTGCTCTGATTGAGCATGTCAAGTGTGGTTACATGGATATTGAGGAAAATTTCCATAGGGGAAACAAATTTGTTTGTCCAAAATGCCATGAGGAACTAAAAAAACCGGATGTTGACTATCGAAAGGCTGGAGTATGGTGTAACTGTAAAGACTGTAGTAAAAGTTTTGACATTCCGGTGGCAGGGCATTTTTGTCGAGATTGTCACGTGCACTTCACATTTGAGGATGCTGTAATTAAAGACATTTACACATACAGCCTGCGAGAAGAAGCGAAAGAAGAAGCTTCTTCTGGTTGGGTTATAATTGCTCCAATTAGAGACTTTCTTACAGAAAGTGGCTTTAAAGTTGAGAGTCCCGCTTTCCTTAAGGGTAAGTCTGGCGCAAACCACATGTTTGACATAGTCGTTTATGAAGGGTCTGCTAAGGGAAAAGTAACAGTGATTGATGTTGCGACAAGTTCTGAAAATTCTGTTTCTGAGCAACCAGTAATCGCGTTGTTCGCTAAGATTTTTGATGTCTCCCCAGAAAATGCCTATTTAATTGCTATCCCGAAAATAAGCGAAAATGGAAAGAAAATGGCGGAATTATATAATATTCAAATAATTGAAGCAAAAAATCAAAAAGAAGTTATAAAAACGTTAAAAGAGAAAATGGAGAGATAAGCAGCTAATCAACCGGAAAAACTGCGATATTACCTCTTTCTGTTACAATTTTAACTATGCATTTTTCTTCTGGCAAGGTTATGTCAGTGCGAGTGTATGTTTTTTCTTCTCCAGCGTTTATGAATAAGTTTGCAGTGTGGCGTTGATGAAGGGTTGAATTGGTTACCCATATGGCGATAATGTGTGCTGTTAGTGGACTTGTATTCTTTAAATCTAAACGTGCGCCGTTGATTATTGCACTTACAGCAAAAAAGTCCACTTCCATTATAGTTTGGGGCGTGCTTAAGCCTTCATCTGTGAATTCGACAAGTAGCGTTCCGTCATCTCTAATGTAGCTTGTCCAATTATCAGTTATGTTAATTGCGTATTCGTTCCATTCATTTTGCGTAGGTTGGCTTCCTTCTGTGTTGTTGAAACAGCTGTCGCTGAAGTTTGATGAACTCCAGTTGTATGCTTTCAAGAACCATTTTTCCGTGTTTTCTGTAACGTTATATCTAACCACTATCTTAATGCCGTGAATGTAATTTAACGGGTAAGTTGACAAGTCTATTGTGAAATTATTGCGAATTGACAACTTGTAAATGTCTGACATTGTCGTTTTAAACTCAATCCAATCAACGTTGAGTTCAAACTGTGTAGAAGCGGCTTTAACTCCTTTGATTTTTATTTTCCAGTTCCCATTGGCATCTCTGAAGTTTGTTGGGTTAGTAGTTATTGTCTGGTTTTTGGTGACATCTGTTACGCCTATGATGTCTGTCATATATCCATCTCCGCTTGTTGGATACTCTCCTGTTTGGTAATTGTAAAGTTGAAATGTCGTGGCTACTCCGTCTGTCGTGAAGGAACCATCCATTGTCCATGTCAAGTTTGTCCAAGATTCAATGTTGGATGTGCCGGCGAACTCGACCTCAGCGGTTTCTTCAGTTGCTTGTTTGAAAGTACAGTAAATGCTGTACGCTCTTGCTTCATGAGTGGGATTAGGCAGGGGATTTGGAAAGTTTGCTTCAAAAGTTGAGCCCAAATAATGCCCTTGATTTGTTGCTCCTGAAGAATAGTAGAGATAGGAAAACCCGCTTCCAGAAGAGGACCACGCCACGAGCAAGTATTCTGTATTTGCCTTAAGTATTGGTTTAGGTGCGAGAAAATTGAACGTGACCCAAGTGGCAGGATTAACTGGAACAGCCTTTTCTTCTGTTTGCGCTACAAGGCTCAAGTTGCTATGTAAATAAATTGCGCATTTCATGTTTTTGGAACTAGATGTCATGCGAATATACGCAGTGATGCTTTGTGCTTCTCCATCTTTTGTGGGAGTGAAAATAGAACCAACAATAGTGTTTTCTGTATTACGAGAGCTTGTTCCAGCCACCGTATTTCCAAAGGTTTCCGTGGTATCTGAAAATACTGAAGGGTAACTGCGAAACTGCATATACGCGCCATTATTCGTTTGTAGATCAGTTAAAGAGCCAGAAACAAAAGTTGTAGAATTCAATAGAGAATAGCTTGATGGATTATACTGGATGGTTGGGATTTCCTCTCTAAAAGTTTCTGGAGAATTGTCTATGACTTTCGTATCTGTGTATGTGCCATTTAATCTAGTGCCTAAATTAATTGAAAATTCTTCTTGTGTGGTAAACCATGAAGACTGTGTGATGCGCGCAACGCTAGTAATGTTTACTGTTTCCTGCATCCTTTCTAGGTCTAGTTGGTTCATTTGGTAACTCCAAAGCACTACATTGCCAACTATAATCACTATTAGCACTAAGCTCAGCATGACCACTATCACGTTGCTTACGCCGCGTCTGTTCTGTTTAAGGCGCCGTATAGTAGCCTCCAACATGAGCCCCCCTATTAGTGACGATATCAATGTGGTATAGGTTGCCAGAAACCCAGCTGTACGAGATGTCGAGCCAGCCGTGCTTCTCGATTTCTAAATTGAAAGGATTCGTGAACGCTTGTGAAGTATGGTTAACATACACTGCGGAAACATGAATAGAAATTTTTCCGACATTGCGAAGGTATACGCGTATGTTGTCCGTTGAATTGTTAAACCATACATCTTCGATGACCACGCGCTCGCTCATGTTTTCCCGTAAGTTAGTAGTTATGACATATGTTGCTGTTGTGGCAATTGCCATGACGCCTACAGCTACAACCATAAGCAGAATATTGCTCAAAACCGGCGTTATAGCCTGCTTATCACATAAAAATCTCCTTAACATTCGCCTCATTTTTTTCCCTCTCACAAAAACAGTTTAAGGATTACATAGCCACAAATCATCATTATAAGACTGTGTTTTAGCCCAGCGTTTACCGTTCCTTCTCCCATTTTTCCAGCAACCAATCCGCCAAAGAAGGCCTGGATTATTGTCATGTGGAAAAATATACGTTGCATTTCGTGTGGCGACATCACTCCTGTCCCAATCACAGGCAAGCCTTCTATGCTAACGAAGAATGACCTAAAAAGCAATATGATTGTGAAAAGAAACACGAAAAAGGCTACATAAATTATGGCAACGTAGGGTCTCGTTTGGTTTCGTCTTTCCTTATCTAACAAAAGTGTTGTCTGTATAAACTTGCCCATCGGGTCAAAAACCTTTTCTACATGCCCTCCGGAATGACTTGCTTCTATGATTAGCGGCACTGTTCTTTGTACAAGCACAGTGTTTACACGTTTTCCCAAAGCTAAAAGTGCCTCTTCGAATGTCATGCCCCAAGATATTTGCGCATTCATTTTCTTCAATTCAGCTGTTAGGGGACCATAACTTCTTTTGGATGCTTCTTCCAATGCTTGAGGAAGAGTCATACCGGTTTCTTGAGCTTGGACTATGCTTCTGAAAAGGTTTGGTAGGTTTTCGTCTATGGCTTTTCTCCATCTATAGTCAATATAATTTAGCACTGTTGAGGGAAAAATTCCCGTAATAACTGCAAAAAACACGAATTCATCAAATGTCGCGGTTCCCCAAAACATGACGTAAGCGAATAAAACTATGGCGATGGCTGACAGTGCAGATGCAATCCAAACGATTTTTTTCATTTTATCCGATATCTTTGGCGTTTTCATCACCACTTAGGCGAAACCGCATCTAAGATTATCAGGAACATTATAGAGCCAAGCGGAATCCCAATGTAAGTGAGTATTTGTAGTATGAGATCCGGACTTAGTATTCCTAAGTTGCCTCCTCCAAGCATTGCCATAACTGCAAGCATAATGACAAGAAGCAAGGGGGCCGTCACAAGCAAAGCCACGTAAAACTCAGCCAAAGTAGACAAAGTGTCTGAAAACTTGCGCAAACTTATTCGCTTTAGCTTCATATATTGTCCAGATTTCTCTCGAAGATACGCAGCCAAGTTACTGCCAGAGTGTATTGTTGAAATGAATCCTTCTAACATTTCATGAAATCTTTTAGATGGCGTGCGTTTTGATGCTTCTTGTAAGGCTGAAATGATGTCTAAACCGAAGAGGTTCACATTTCTAACGATGTCTTTGGCTTCTGTAGAAACGGCTAATGGAACGCTTAGATTTGATAATGAATAGAAGGTTCTTTCTGGAGAAACTCCGGCACTGGCGAGAATTGCCATGTAACCAGCCGTAAAAGGCAACTCGTCTTCCAATTCTCTCTTAAGTTTATCTGCACGGTAAATAGGGTAAAAGTAGAATCCGATAACTGAAAAGGCATCGGCAAACAAGCCGCTTCCGACGCCAAACAGCAGCGCTGGTAAAAAAGGCATGTTAAAAAGAAGAATGAACAAAAACGGGACAAAAATTAGCATGGCTACAGAAATCAACATTGCTGTTAAGATTGTTAAGCTAACGTATGCCTTAAATGAAATCTTCAGTCCAGCACTTTGCAAACTTGAATCTAAATCTCTGAAGAGTGGCAAAATACGCTCTGTCTTTCCGCCAATAAGCTGGTAAGCTACAAAATGCGGTTCTCTTAACGTAAATTTCTTCTTCGTTTGCAACTCTTTTTTCTGCGCTGAAGTTGCTGTTGGCAATTTGCACATTGCTTTGAAGCGGTTCCAGAGTTTCTTGACATTCTCGTAAGCTTTGTTGCTCATTTCAGTCCCACTCTCGCTTTTTGGAAAACACGGTTTGGGTTTGCGTAATATTCTCGAATCACGTTTGCAACGTCGGAGTGACGGCGAATTCCGGCCTTAACCATCCATTCCAAAACAATTTTTCTACGGTGCAGTTCGCGTTTAATGTCTTCTTCATTTATCCCTGTTTTTTTCATGTGCCTGTCTAAAATGGTGCTGTTGCCGGAAAAGATGAACTTGTCTTCTTTTTGGTTCCAGTGAAACACTTCTTGAGTCAGTATGTTCTTTGTTTTTCGGTCAAGTTCCACAACTTCCGCCGTTGTGCTGGCTCTTCTTGCTGGTTTTTCTTGAATCTCTGTTCTCGTCATGACCATTATGACATCAGCCATTTTTATGAGCGATTTTGGAATGTTCATTGGCTCAGATTCTAAACGATTTATTACTGCTTCAACTGATTCAGCGTGTATCGTGCTCATTCCCAGATGGCCTGTCGCCATTGCTTGAAACAGCGTGTAGGCTTCTTCTCCTCGCACTTCGCCCACAATAATATAATCTGGTCTTTGTCTGACGGCAGCTTTCAACAAGTCAAACAAGGTTATTGTGCCACTTTTTTTATCTTCATGCCCAAAGCCTAATCTTACAACGGAAGGTATCCAGTTTTCATGAGGAAGATTGAGTTCTTGCGTGTCTTCTACGCTTACTATTTTCATTTCGGGCTTAATGAACATGGATAAACAGTTTAGCATGGTTGTTTTTCCGGATGCTACACCACCGGCGACAATGACTGAAGCTCTGTTTTCTATGATATACCACAAATAGGCAGCCATTTCCGAGGAAATCGTGTTAAATGCAATTAAGTCTGAAACCGTAAGAGGGTCAACTCTGAAACGCCTAATGGTAAACGTTGAACCTCTTCGTGTCACTTCGTTCCCGTAAGTTAGTTGTATGCGGCTTCCGTCTGGAAGTGAGGCATCCAAAATTGGAGATGCGATTGAAATGTTTTTTCCAGATAAATATGCCAAGCGAATTATGAAGGAGTTTAATTCTGCTTCGTCCTTGAATATTATGTTAGTAGGCAACGATTCGTAAAGCCTGTGCCAAACGTAGATTGGTATGTTTACTCCGTCTGCTGAGATGTCTTCGATTAAGTGGTCCTTCATTAATGGGTCTATTTTTCCGTAGCCTATGAAGTCTCGTATCATGTAATATGTGAGTTTGTCGACGGCTTCTGACGGTATTTTCATTCGATATTTTTTGATTATCTCCTTCGTCTTCTGCCTCAAGTAGTTCTCTGCTTTTTCTTTAGTTTCAATATCTTTTAGATTTACGTCTATTTCTTCCATTAAGAAGGTTTTCAGCTCTTTTAGACGTTTTTCTTCTTCTTTTTGAAGCGTTGGCTCTACGACTTCATAGAGTGTTTTTTGAGTTTCTGGATCTTTTACTATGGCAGCGTAAACATAGGGTTCTTGTATGGGATAAGCTTCTCGAAAAACTGTGGGTTTCTTCTTTTCTTCTTTTAGTATTACAGCTACTTCTGTCTCTTCTAGTGTTTTCGGAGTTTGTGGTGTTTCTTGTTTCAAAGTTGGCGTTGTCTCCTTCGCTTAGAGTATTGAGTAGTTTTTCATGAATATAGTGTGTAGTAAGTCTTAATAAGGTATATGCATGTTCAATCTTGAGCATGCTTAACACTCCTACCAAAATACATCCACTGCTATCTCTCGCACACGAAAGAAAAAAACACCAAAGCTTAAGCTACTTGTATCTTGCCCGTCTCTTCTGTCGTTTCTTCTTCTGTTTACGCATCCTTTTCTTTTTCCATTTAGCGCGGATGTTATGCACACTCCCAACAATCATTCCAATGTTGCATGTCTTCGCTTTAAATCCTCTTCAGTTGTTCCTAACCGATGCATCAACTCTACGACTAGACTGTCAAGGAAAACCATGCAATTGTTCTCGAACACACTTCCCAGAGGAGTTAATGGCTCGCGTTCACCAATAATTTGTCTAGCAAGATAGTCTTCTTCTTTTGGCCAACCGGTCTTTGTTCTTCCCTTAATTGTTACGACGTGGTCTGCAATTTGTCCCAGCTGCGATTCAGGGAAGGATGTGATTGCTATGACTGTAGCGCCGATTTCTTTTGCGGCTGAGCTTGCAGTTAGAACCATTTTTGTTGTGCCTGTTCCTGAAATTGCGATTAGTATGTCTCCTTTTTCTGCGGCTGGTGTGATTGTTTCACCTAGGAAATAGACGTGGAAGCCTAGGTTCATTAAGCGTAATGCAAAGGCTCTGGCGACGAATCCGCTTCTTCCCATGCCTACTATGAAGATTTTTCTGTCTTTTGCTTGAAGTAGAAGTTCGATTAGTCGCTCCACTTCTTTCATGTTTAATTCTTCAATAGAGCGTTTTATGCCTTCGAGAATTTCTTCTGCTGCCGCTTTCAGCAACTTCAACTTCTTTTAACTCCGAAAACCCTTTACATTTGCGCCTACATTAAAAGTCTTGCGGTTTAAAGTAAACTTCCTAAAAGTTGATTTAATGATGGGATTTTGAAAAATAGGCGAACATAGATTGCGGTTGCTAAAATAAGAATGGTTAGTGCTATCAGTATCATATCGCCTCTGTGCATCTTAAGCACGTATAGGTTTGTGCGTTTTTTCGTGGCTCCCCATGCTCGTGATTCCATTGCTTCTGCTAATTCGAGGCTTCTGCGGATTGCGCTTACAATTAGAGGTATTAGAATTGGAATGTAGTTTCTGATTCTTTTCAGAAAATTGCCACGTTCAAGTTCTAATCCTCGTGCTTTTTGAGCGTCCATTATTGTTTGAGCTTCTTCAGCTAAGACTGGAACGAAACGCACAGCTGTGGTGAAAGCAAAACAGAATTCGTAAGGCACATGTGCTTGTTCTAATGCTAAGCCTAAGTGGTCTGGCGACGTTGTTAAGAAAAAGATTGAGAACGACTCAACAAGCACAATAAAGCGCAGAGTCATAGCGGATGCGCCTTCAAGACTTTCTGAGAGTTTTCGTCCTCCGAAGTAGGCGAAAATGAAGTTTGTTAAAAAGATGATTGATGCTAGGAAGATTGCTCCTCGCATTGAACGGAGCCATTCGCGTTTGACACCAGCTAAGATAACAAATGGAATCTGCATTACGAAAAGCACTATTAAGGGAATAAGTTCGCCGTAGAGTATCGCGATTGCGAAAATCGCGCAAACATACACAAACTTTATTCTTGGGTCTAAGTTGTGAATGGGCGAATAGACTTTTCGGAATTTAAGTCCTTCAAAAACACTCATTTTTGCTTTTTCTCCAGAGCCTTAAGTAATATTTCTCGTGCCTCGTAAACATCAATGATGTTGCTGGGCAAACCTAAATCAGATAACTGCAGAAAAATCTGCGCTATTTGAGGCGGAACAATGGATGCTTGAGTTAAAACATCAAGGTTTGTAAGTATTTTTCTTGCTTCTCCATCGGCGACTATTTCTCCTTCTCTCATCAACAGAACTCGCGGGTTGCATTCTGCTACAAATTCGACATCATGCGTGACAATGATTATGGTTTTTCTCTGAGCCTTCATTTGCAAAATGAACTGTCTTAGTTTCTCTTTTTGTTGATAGTCTTGTCCTATGGTTGGCTCGTCCAATATTAGCACTTTCGGGTTCCATGCCAAAACAGACGCCAAGGCTACGCGTTTTCTTTCTCCTCCGCTGAGCATGAAGGGCGATGTTTTTCGATACTGTGTCAAGCCTAGAAGATTCAAAGCCCACGTAACCCTTCTCTTTAGAATACTCTCCTTAAAGCCGAAATTTCTCAGTGCGAAAGCTATTTCCTCTTCAACTGTTTCGCTGAAAAGCTGGTGGTCTGGATTTTGGAAAACAAACCCCACGTTTCTTGCTAGTGTTGCTACGCTGACTTTTGTTGTATCCATGCCATCCACAAACACGTTTCCTTTGGTTGGTTTGAGGAGTCCATTAAAATGTTTGACAAGAGTGGTTTTTCCAGCACCGTTTTGTCCCATTATGGCTATAAACTCGCCGTTTTCAATTGTTACCGACACGCCTTTTAGAGCTTCTACTCCATTCGGATAAGAGAAGTAAACATCCTTAGCTTCAATCATTGCGCTTTAAAAGCCTCCTTCAATAGACTAGCCATTTCATCTGAGGAAAGCGGAATTGTGTTGCTGAGTTTCACTCCGTCTTTTTTGAGAATTTGGTAAAGGCGTGTTGCTTTTGGAATGCCAACTCCTATCAAGCGTGTTTCTTCAGAGCTTAATATTTCGCGCGGTTTTCCGTCTAAAACTACTTTTCCTTCATCCATTATAATTATGTGGTCTGCGTATCTGGCAGTTAAATCAAGTCTATGCTCAACTAACACAACAGTTATTCCAAGCGTTTTGTTCAACTCGTAAATTACTGCGAATATTTTCTTCGCGCTTAATGGGTCAAGGAAGGATGTTGGCTCATCTAATACTATCACCTCGGGTTGCATTGCCAAAATAGATGCTATGGCGACACGCTGCTGCTGTCCACCAGAAAGTTCGTGAGGAGCCCTTTCCCTCAAATCATATATACCCGTGAGATTTAAAGCCCAGTCAACTCTCTTGCGCATCTCTTCCCTTGGGACTCCAAGGTTTTCTAATCCAAAAGCAACATCTTTCTCAACAGATAACGCAAACAATTGGTTTTCTGGATTTTGGAAGACAAGCCCCACATGCCTTGCTAATTCGTGAATTGGATGTTCAATAACATTTAATCCAGCAATGGTTATTTCTCCCTTTAATTCGCCATGGTAGAAATGTGGAATCAGCCCATTAAAGCATCTGCAGAGGGTTGTTTTTCCACAACCGCTCGGACCTGTTATAAGGGTGAATTCACCTTTCTCTATTTTTATAGAGACTTCTCTAATGGAAGGCTTTGTTCCGCTTGGATATGTGTATGTAAGATTTTTTGTTTCAATTATTGCCATTCTTTTCGGGCGCCTGCCAGCTTTTTTAGCGATTGTTTTGGCTCATTTAAGAGTAGCTACTTATTATTGATTAGATAACTTTTCCTTCAAAAGCCGCAAGCAACGCTTAAGACCGCTATCAATGTCGCCTACACCATTAACCCCCGCAGCAGACGCATGTCCACCGCCCATTCCTTGAAGATACTCGCCTAGAGGTTTAGCAATGTCCTTGCCCATGTGTATCCCTGTTTTCTCTTGAAACTCGCGTGTGCAGCGTAGACTAATTTCCAAGTTTTCGTTCTTTTGTCCTGCAACAACGGCAACATGCGCACCTAAATCAATGATAGCTCTTGCCGCTGAAGCTTGAAAAGCGCTGACATGAGAAAAGGCAACAATCCATTCGCCAATCTTGAAAAGTTTAGCTCTTTTACATGCCTTTAACCTTGCGACGCGCTCTGAAAAGTCCATAGGCAAAGAAAGCAACGACAAGGTTTCTTGGGCGTTTGCGCCTGCGTCGACGAGTTCTGCTATTGTCTTCAGCGTGGACGAGTTAGCTAGAACAAAATGGCGTGTGTCGAAGGCTATGCCCAAAAACAATGCTTTAGCTTCTGTTTCGTTCGGTTTAATGTTTTTTTCTTTAAAGAAACCATAGACAATCTCGCATGTCGAGGATGCTTCTTCATTAGTTATGCATACTTTAGCTAATCGTTCAGTTTCCGGATGCGCCGCATGATGGTCAACAACAATTATAGGCGCTTTTGAAGCCTTTACTTTTTCAGCCCAATTATTCAGTTGCTGTATTGTGTTAGTGTCAAGCAGCATTAGTACGTCTGCCTTTTCCACGCTCGGTTGAGTTTTCACTTCTATAGGCAAAAATCTGATAAGATGCTTTGAAAGTCGACTTATTCCTTGAGTTGCTCCAATTTCCACAGCGCATTCCGGCTTCAATCGCCGTATCAAACTTGCTAGTGCATAAGCTGAACAGACTGCGTCCGGATCTGCATTATGATGGCATAGCAAAACGGCAAGTTTGGCGTTTGTCTCCTCTAAAATTTTATCTATTTTGGCGAATGACACTTTAATTTCCTCAAATATTTTTCCGCCGAAGCAAAAGCTTCCTTAACTGCTTCATCAACAAGTTTCTGCACGTCAAGATTTTCTATCGAAGGTGATAAAGCAATGTCTACGTCAACCGTGAGCGTTACCGGTTTTGTGCCATCTGCCTCGGCGCTGATGTCCATTTTCTCTATCTTTTTCTGAGGAACCTTTGATAAGACATATTTTCTAGCGGCATACTCTGCGATAGAACACAATTCTTCAACTTGTTCAGTAGTTAACTCTGGTATGTCCACTTCTTCCACAATCGTCACCTAGACGCAAACTAGGCTATGACTGGGACGGAGAAACTGGACTCAAATCTTGTTGAAGCTTAGTCTGCAAATCTTTCAATTGACTACGCAATCGTTCTTCCTGCTTCCCCAACACCGTCGCTCTGGTGTTCAGCAACTCTTTCCGCTCGTTTAAATCCGCGGATATTTTGGCTTTCTCCGATTTCACCAGAAGCGAACCAATAGCCTTGTAGATTACCGCATCGTCAGCCAATTTCTGCAACTCATTTAAGGCTTGTTCAATTTCTGTAAGTTCCATTTCTACCTGTTGCTTCTGCGCTAGAATCGACTGAAGCGTCTGCTGAAGCTGATTAAGCCGCAATAAACGCTCTTGAACTTGAGGAGGAAGTTTCGAAATTTCATCACTCACTTCTTATCCTTCCATTCTGCACAGCAATAAGCACAGTCATTAATAAAACATTTCCCGAAATATAGACAAATTCCATAGAAGGGTCGCTGCAATATTGTTTAACAAAAATTTCTGCGCTTTAACAAATCTATAGTGGTAAGCCAAAATTTAGAGAATAAGTCCAAAATGGTTGTTTTTGTGATAAGTATAGAACGAGTTATTTCAATTATAGATTGTCTTATCCATTGCAGAATCGCAATCTAAGATATGCTTTCCAGAATTTCTAAAACATTTGTTGTCGAGTTTATCCATCTTAAATAAGCGTTTACTGCAGCTCGCAAAGCAACTGTATCTTTAGCAGCAACATTCAAAATTATCAAGTTCTTTTTCCGCGTAAAGGTCGCTTGTGAACGCGTTGTAGGCGATTTTCTAATTTCTGGCTCCAAAGCCTTTAAGACTATTTCTAAGTATTTTTCTGAAGGAAATTTCAAACGGATAGTAGCCTTTGTCTTCATGCTTCCTGTTACTCTGCTTCTTCTTCCGTCGCTTTCACAACTTCCTCTAATGGTGCCCCTTTAGCCACGCGTTTCGCTACGATTCCAAGTTTTGTGGTTGGTGTGTATGCTCCACCAGTGAAAGTGAATCCGCATTTTTTGCATTTCCAAACGCCAACGCTTTCTCTTTTGACGCGTGAAAATCCACATCGTGGGCACACGTGTGGCTTTTTCATTTCTGTAATTACCTTGATGTAGCGCTTTCTAACAGTGGCGCCGTAACGTGGTCCAAGTCCTCGTGTTGGCCCAACCTTTTTAGTTCTTTTTCCCATTTTTCTCACCATTTCAGTTTTTTACGCATTTCTTCAGCTTTTTCTTTAGCTATTTTGGCGGCTTCGAAAACTTGTTCTTGTGTGAAATATCCACTGCCGCCTTTCTGTAATGCGCAGATGTTTCCGTCGTCGTCGATTGCTATTGAAAGCCTAGAATCCATTACTTGTTCTTCTTCGAGGCAAGGGTCAACGATTAGTTTGTCGTTTATCTTAGCGAACGTGACGGTTATGGGGCGCTTTTTCAATGGAAGTGGAGTGTATCCCGACTTTAATTTCACTTCGCCTTCTTCGACTTCATAGTTGGGCATTTTCGTGTTGAGCAAAGCAGCCATTGCAGCTAATGCTGAAGCATCTATCAAGTTTCCATCGTGATTAAGCACATAAACATCAACGAAAACGACAAACACTTTTTCGCCGGGTTCGATGCAAAGTTTTTCTGTGTCAATAGCTTTTGATTCTCTTATTCCTCTGTCGACAATTCTTGCAAGTTCAATGGAGTTTTCGTCTGGTGGCCCGGGTTCAAAAGTTGATGAAGCTAAAGGCACAAGTTCAGCGTTTACTGTTAAAACTCCTTCGTTCGGCGTGTCTGGAAACGGTTCACCCGTTTCAATTTTTGTTCCCACCATCACTTCTGTTTTTCCAAGCAACACCCTTGCCGAGCCTTCTGCACGTTCTATTAATCCTTGCTCTAACTTTATTTCGCGGTAGTCTGTTAATTCTCTACCATCCAAGCGTTTTCCTTTAGCGATTAACTGCGCAATCTGTTTCTGTTTTACTCGTGTGATTATTGACGACATTACTCTTCAGCCTCCTCTTTGACGCTTACATATTTAAGTTTCAAAGCTTCTTTTTGTAACGTGTAGATTTTTTTGCACCCTTCAATTGCCATATTCACAGCTTTCTCGAACTCTTCCAAGGTTAGTATTCCATCCATCTGCAGAAGCGTTATAGCGTTTAAATTTGGCATTAAAGCGACTGGCACATCTGCTGTCCCTATTTTATCTTCTGTATCCATCAAATCCAATACTATGGTATCATCAGCCTTTCCAGCAGCGCATGCAGCGACCAAATCGCGCATTGGAATGCCTGCATCTGCTAAAGCTAAAGATGCAGCGGTTATGCTTGCACATCTTGTGCCGCCATCTGCTTGCAAAACTTCCACGAAGATGTCTATGCCTGTTCTTGGGTAGTATTCGAGAAAAATTGCTGGTTCCAGTGATTCTCTTATGACTTTTGAAAGTTCAATTTCTCTTCTTGATGGTGCAGGTGATTTGCGTTCTTGAACTGAGAAGGGTGCCATGTGGTAGCGGCATCTTAAAACCATTCGGTCTTGAAGTGCCAAATGTTTCGGGTGTAATTCTTTCGGACCGAACACTGCGGCTAAAATTTTATTTTTTCCTTGTTCAATGTATGCTGAACCGTCAGCGTTTGACAAAATTCCTACTTCAATTTTTATCGGTCTTAACTCGTCTGGTTTTCTTCCGTCCAGTCTTAAACCTTTTTTATCAATTAACTTTTCAGTTTTCTGACTCATTTTTAACTTTCCCCCGTTTTGTTTTTTCTTGTTTAATCATTTGGGTTATGCGGTCTGTCAAACCGCTCGTGTGAGATTCTTCCTCAATCTTGCGTAGCGCCATCACCGCTAACTGTTCATCTTCAAGGGTTTTCCCCGTAATTAATACGACTCCGTTGAGTCCGAGAATTATTTGACAGCCCGTTTCTTGTTTTATCATTGATATCATGGAGCCTTTTCTGCCTATGGCGCGTGGAATTTTTGTCGGTGTAATCTTCACGATTTGTCCGCGAGTTACTTTTCCAAGTCCTGGCTCACCAACCGTTAGTTGCGGGTTGTGAGCTCTGTCATAGGCGATTATTTTTGCGACTATCAAGTCTCCTACATCGAGAACTTGAGATAATTCGTCTTTTTGTGGTTTGAACGGTCTGCTTAAAACGTCTGATGCTCTTAAAAGGGCTTCGTATGGCGCGTTAATGTCCACTGTCCACCCGTTGAATCCCACTTCGGTGACAGTTCCTATGACTATGTCTCCAATTCTTGGAATGTAAAATGCTCGTAGAGCTACAACGTTGACTTTTTTGTTTTCGTATTCCACTATGCCGATTCGTGAAGCGTAGATTTTGTTATTTTCTCGGTAAGTGTTTTCGCCAGCCATGTAATCGTCTTCTGCAATCAAATCTCCAGGCGTTACAAGCTGTCTTCTTTCAAAAAATGTTGGCATAAATTCACACCTTTTTCATTCATAACAATTTTTAAGCGATTATTTTCGCTTCTCCATTTCCTTTGGTTATTTCTCCAAGCTTTTCTAGAAAAGGACCGTATAATCCTGCTGGCATTTCTAAGACGCCATACCATGACCCGTCGCCACGCCATTCTTCTCGTTTTATTGTTCCAAACGTCTTTATTGTTCCGTATGCTCTAGCCGCGTATTCTGTTGGTATGTGGACGCCTACGGATACTTGTTCCATTTTTAGTGGCAGAATTGGTCTGAGCAGCTTGATTATTTCTCGCGCTTGTTCTTCTACGGGCTTGAAGGGGTCTATTGAGTAGTGGATTTGTTCTAGGGCGTTTTCTATGCGTAATGGTGGATGTGGAAGGTTTGTTTTGGGGTCGACGCATTGTCTTGATATGAAGTCTACTATTTGTTTTCTTTTGTCCTCAATCATTTTTCTTCTTTGTTCAGTTGTTAGTTGCAGTGTTCCTTTTTTCAGTATTATTTCTGCTATTTTTAGTGGTTCTGTTGTTCCGAAGGCTTTGCGGAGGTTTTCTTCTGAGACTTTTGTGCCTTTGTTTGCATCTGAAAATATGGTTTCAGTTACTAACACTTCGGTTATTGCGGTGATTTTTCCCATTCGATAATCTAATGCTTTTTGAGGCTTTACGAGCACTTCAAAGTGTTCGTTATCCTTTATTATGCGTGCGACGGTGTACTTTTCGCTCATCAGCGTTTCACTTGCCCAGTCCCAACTCTTTCATGTAACTTTCAATTCTGTCGTCGCCTAACATTTCCATCTTCTTTGTTGCTGAAGGAATGACAGCTATTTTTATTCTTGGCGGCAGTTGTCTGGCTTCTAGGGCTTTTACTAAACATTTTACTGCAAGTTTTGTGGCGTCTTCTAGCACCATGTCTTCGCGGTATTCTTCCTTCAATATTGATAGCACGGTTTCTCTTCCAGCGCCTAAAGCAGTAGCCTTGTAGCCTCTGTATGTTCCGCTTGGATGCGTTCCTAACAGTCTGTTTCCTGCCTTATCAACTCCGCCGAAAATCATTGAAACTCCGAAAGGTCTAACGCCTGCGTGTTGTGTGTATAGTTGTTTTATGTCGCAGATTCTTTTGGTTACAACTTCCACGTCTATGGGCTCGTCATAAGTTAGTCTGTTACTTTGAGCGTACACTCTTGCTTGGTCTATAAGAATGCGCGCGTCAGAGCTTAAACCAACTATTGCTGCGCCGACATGCTCGTCTACTTTGAAAATTTTCCAGGAGTATTCTGCGTCCTCGAGGGGCTCGACGGTTTCTTCCGCACCCAAAACTATTCCTTCGGAGCAACGTATTCCCAAAATTGTTGCTCCACGGTTAACTAATTCCATTGCGTATTCTACTTGGAACAGTCTGCCGTCTGGTGAGAAAACAGTTATGGCACGGTCATATGCTCCTGGCGCTGCAAATACGGACATAACATATCTACCTCTCACTATTACCTAGTACATTTGCAGACTTTCATATGACATCTTGACTAAAAACCTTTTCCTAAAATATTCTTGCTTTTTGCAGAATGGTTGGTTTCTTTCAGTTGTCTCTTTTGATAGACCCTCCCTTATATATAGGTTGAACTTCTGGTAGGCTGGTTTTGGGAGCGTGGCTTATTCTTTCCAGTCTAGGAGTCTTTTTTCTCCTTCAATTTTCTTTAACTCTGTCAAGTCTTGTGTTACTTCCATTGTTCCAAGGTATTTTCCGTTTTGGTCTCTCACAGCGAAGTATCTTATGTGTATTAGGCGGTTGTTCATTGTAATCCAGAATTCCGCCACATCTCTTTTGCCTGTTTTGAAGGCTTCTAAAATCTTGTTTACTATGTGAACGCTTTTTTGTGGGTGGCAGAGCTGAACTTTTCGGCCTATGACGGCTTTTGTGCGGACAAATATTCTTTTTTCTGCTTTGTTGAAGTATTTCACGGCGTCATTTGCGTCGACGAATGATATATCAATTGGAAGTGTGTTCAAAATGGCTTCAATTTCGTCTTTTGAGAGAGAACCAGTTTCAAATTGTACTATACCCTCTTGTGTTAATGCTTCTTCTTTTTTTGTTTCTTCAGATTTTGGTGCTACTATAATGTGTGGCGGCGTGAAACAGCAGTATCCAATTTCATCAAACTCTCGCCTAATATCTGTCCATTCTTCCTTTGTAACAACTTTCAATGCTGTTGGAAATAGTATGTTGTTTTCTTTGAAAAAGTGGCTGGGGAGAATTTCGTTTAATGCAGCAGAGGCTTCTGCAAGCTGTTTCTTAAAATCTTGAAAATCTATGTTGTCGTATTTTCCGATTAGGTTGCTGAGTTGTTTCTTTTTCTCTCTTATCTGGTTGTGTTCCATCCACATTATTGCTGGTGGCTCGGTGATTCCATGTTTTTCTATGACTGGGAAGAGCACGTTTTCTTCGCGTAAGTAATGTTTTTCTGAGTCTGTGAAATCTCTTGCTATGTGTTGCAGTTGGTGGATTGCGTCTCCAATGTAGTTTTTGTCGTTTATCTGCTTAATTTTGTTTGTAACAGAAGCGAGTTTTTCTGCGAGTTGTAACATAATCTTATGTTCTTCTAATAGAATTCCAATGGGATGTTCCGGAGGAATCTCTGGCTTCTGTTTTTCTAATTGTTCCCTAAAAACTGCAAGGTGAACATCGCATAGGCGTTGAATTTCCTCTCTCGGCATGCCTTCCTTTACGAGTTCATTCTCAATTTTAGCAATTTCCTCAGAGCTTATACTTCCCAAAAATTGTTTAAATCTCTCTTTTACTTGTTGAGGCGGAACGCCCGCATGTAACTGCGTGATTATTTCTTTCAGTATTTTCTTTTTGTTCTCGGCTATTTCGCTCATCACGGCGTCTCCTTAATCTTTCCAGCAAGAGTTTTGCCCAGTTCAACTATTTTACTGATATCATTCTCTGTTGGTGGACCGTTAACTTCTAATGCGCCGACAACTTCTATTTTTGATGGACCGAGAACTTCTTGAACTTGCTTTATTGTGCCTCCGCCCCACCCATAAGAGCTTAGAACGACGGCGAATTTGAGTGGCGGTTTCAAAGCTTTCACTAAATAAGAGGCGTAAACAGCTAATGGGTGTGCACCGCCTAAGACTGTTGGTGCGCCTAACACTATGGCTTTTGAATCTACCAAATCTTTGGCTACGTCTCTAATATCGCTTAATGCTAAATTATGTACTACAATTTGGATGCCTTCAGACGCTAATGTGTCCGCGATTGCTTGTATCATTTTTTCTGTGCTGTTCCACATTGTTACGTAAACTATGATTGCTTTTTGTTTGGTTTCTCCGTTTGCCCACTTATAATAGGCATTTCGTATGCGTTCGGGATTTCTATGGATTGGTCCGTGGCTTGGCGCAATCATCTTGATTTCTAAATCCTTTATCTTTTCCAGCGCTCTTTTAGCCATGACAGCAAAAGGCATCATTATTTCACCCCAGTATCTTTGAGCGTGAACAAGCAAGTCTTCCACTTCATCGTCATATTGTCCCTTTGCCAAGTGTGAACCGAAAAAGTCGCATGGAAACAGAATTTTATCCTCTTGCAGATACGTGAACATTGTTTCTGGCCAGTGAAGCATCGGCGCTTCTATAAAACGTAAGGTTTTGCCTCCTAAATCAATGGTTTCTTGGTCTTTCACTGCGATTATTCTTTCTTCTGGGACGTTGTAGAATATTTGGGCCATTTTTGCGCCTTTAGTTGTTGTCACTAGTTTAGCTTTAGGGCTAAGTCTCATTATGTATGGTATTGCGCCTGCGTGGTCTGGTTCTGCATGGTTCATTATTACGTAGTCAATTTCGCTTGGGTCCACAAGCGTGTGTATTTTTTCTTTTAGTTCTTTCTCGAAGCCTGGGTTTACTGTGTCTATTAATGCTGTTTTGTTTTTGCCGATTACTAGGTAGGCGTTGTAGCTTGTTCCTTTTGGTAGTGGAATTAATGCGTCGAAAAGTCTGCGGTTCCAGTCTCTAATGCCGACCCAGTAAACGTTTTCTGAAAGTTTGGTTGTGTTTCTCCATTTCATGTTGGGTTCCCTCATTTTAATATTACAATTGTAATAAAGTATATTTATGCCTTTCTACACAATACTACCCGGAGACAACATAAATGTCGCTTCCCTGCGAAGTCGCAGTAAAATGCCTACTACCGCCAGTCCGCGCTATGATAGCCAAAACACTCACAACAAAGTATAATCTAACACAGACAGAAGCAGCTAAACGATTAGGAATAAGCCAACCCGCCATAAGCCTATACGAAAGAAAAATGCGCGGTAAAGCCATAAACCTAGAGAACGACCCAGAAATAACAAAGCTAATAGAGAATCTGGCGGAAGCCTTAGCAGAAGGTGATTTATCCCGTAAAAGCTTCATTCAAGCATTCTGCGAAATCTGCAAAACAATACGTTCCAAAAGCTTGCTATGCCAAATGCACAAAACCCTTGACCCTGCAATCGATGTAGAAAAATGTGGATTATGCTTGCTCACAGATGCGCTGAAGTGTGTGTAAATGTTTGGGCAATATTTAATAACGTTTAGAGAGACTCTCGAAGCGGCGCTGATAGCCGCAATAATACTGTCTTACCTAGTCAGAAGCGGCAGATATGGTTTGGCACGTTACGTATGGTATGGAATATCTCTAGCCGTAGTCGCCAGCCTTAGTTTAGGTGTGATTGTTTGGTTTACATATGGCATTCTTTCAGAAACTTCAAAGCTACTGTTTGAAGCATTGGCGGCGTTCGTTGCCGTTGCAGTTTTGTCCTTCATGATTTATTGGATGGCTGTTAAAGGAAGACATATTCGTGAAGAAATGGAGAAACATGTTGAGCGCGCGGCATCACGAAGCGCCATAATCGGATTGTCTTTGCTTGGATTCATCGTAGTTTTCAGGGAAGGTTTCGAAACTGTCCTTTTTCTCGCGCCATTTTTGTTAAGCGATACAATAGCGACGCTAACCGGAATGTTTTTGGGAATCTTTACTGCGGTCCTGTTGGCTTATGGCATTTTTGTGGTTGGCATGAAAATCAATCTGCAAAGATTCTTTTATTTTACAAGCATAATGTTAATTCTGCTCGCTGGCGGCTTAGCTGGTTACGGCACACATGAACTTCTGGAATACTACGAAGAAACTGGCTATAAAATAGGCTGGCTAAGCGAATCAGCGTATGTTTTGAACATTCCAGCAGACAGCCCATTTCACCATAAAGGCATAATAGGCTCCATATTTGCGGTAATGTTCGGCTACACGGTAAGTGCAGAATGGGCGAGAATGATAGTTCACATTTCCTATCTGGCAATAGCGCTTCCACTTTTGATATGGGTTTATAAAAAATAAGTAAGGAAAATATGGCGAAAGCTTAGAGTTCATGCACTTTTCAATACATTACTCAAAGCGACCGCATTGTTATGTTCTTTGTCCTTAGCAGCATAAAGAAGCGTAACAGTTCCTTGCTCTTCCTCAATCTGTTTAATTTTACGAAGCAAATCCCTCTTTCTTTCCAGCTCTTCAGCGTATTTTTCTTTAAATTCTTCCCATTTCACTGGGTCATGGCAAAACCTTTTTCTTAACTCGTCACTAGGTGCAATTTCTCTCAACCACAAGTCAACATTGGCCTTTTCTTTCGATAATCCTCTCGGCCATAATCTATCTACAAGGATTCTGTAACCGTCTTCTTTTGAAGGTGCATCATAAACTCTTTTTATCTTTATCATCTAAATCACACACTACACTTTGTTCTTAAGTATTAAATCTTTTAAGCAGACACGACGAAAAGAACATTTTGGGGTGATGGAATGCCTCCTCATTGTGACACTATGGATGGTCCTGTTGTAAAGGCTGCAAAAATGGCTTTAGAAACTGGAAATGTTAACCTCATTCTGCCTTGGGTGCCGAAGAAAGCTGAGGCTGAGTTGAAGAAAGCGTTTGAGAAAACTCTTCATGCAAGAAAATTGGGTAAAGAAGCGGCTGAAGTTGCTGATTACTGGTTCTTTGAAACTGCGGTGCGCTTGCATAGAGAAGGTGAAGGAGCACCTTACACTGGGCTTAAACCAGCGGGGCTTGATTGGGGTCCCGTTGTGCCGCGTGCAGAAAAAGCTATTGAGAAAGGAAACCCGAAAGAAGTGATAGATTTCATAGTGTATAGTGTGGAAGAAGAATTACAAAGAAGATTCAAACATGCCATGGAGAAAAAGAAATACGATGTGGATGATGTGGACGCTGCAAGAGAATACGTGCATGCAATGCTAGGCTTTGTTCTCTACTCGCATCATTTGTACACTAACATAAAGGGTGATGGAGAGCACGGCGAAGAAGGAATGGGCGGGCACGAACATTAAACGTAGGGCACTTGAATGACTGAGTACGCCACAGAGACGCGTGGAATAAAAATAGCCTTAGCAAGCTACTTGATACTGGTCATTATACAATTAACCGCTTATCTCTTCACGAACGTTCTAGTACTGCTGGCGCAAGCCTTAGAAATGCTAAGCGACGTCTTAGTCTCCACTTTTCTTTTAATATCCACCTATTGGTCACATAAGCCTGCAGACGAGTTTCACATGTTCGGTCACGGACGAGGACAAAACGTAGCGGCTCTAGTCTCAGCCACAATCCTAATTTCTTTCATGAGTCTCGAAACATATCGAGAAGCCATTCCAAAATTCTTCCAAACTTCTGAATATAGCGAATTTCAAAACCTAACTCTTGCATTAACAGTTATCGTAGTTGGCATGTTTATAATCGCAATTCCAACAGTCGACATTTTGAGGACTAAGGCAAAAGGGGCTTCGATGAAAGCGCAACTGATTGCACTTCTTAAAGACGAATTTTCTTACATGGCTGCGTTGATTGCGGTAATTCTCGTGGGACAAGGGTATCACTTAGCTGACCCAGCAGCCTCTATTATTGTAGCCACCGTAATCGCATTAAGCGGCATATACCTCTTTAAAGACAATGTTCACTATTTAGTAGGCAAAGCACTTGGCAGACAGTTTTTGGAGAAAATAGAATCCACAGCCAAATCCGTAAAAGGCGTGTTGGATGTTCATGATTTGAAGGCTGAATACGTTGGACCTAACATTATTCACACGGGCTTTCACATAGAAGTTGCAAGGGGCACATCAATAGAAGAAGCAGACCGCATTGCAGAAGAGGTTAAAGAAAAAATCAGCCGCGAGACAGGATGCCAACACTGCGTAATCCACGTGGACCCAGCCGAAAACTAACTGCCTTGTGATAACCCTTTATAGTTTCGATGCTAATTCAAAGAATGGTGAATTGATAATATGGGATATTTGGCTGTCTGGAAAGTTCTGGAAGAAATGATTATGGAATTCCGGAAAAAAGGCATCTCAATTCCAGCGGATGTCATGGATAATTTGAAATCTGCTAGGACCATGATTAAAATTTTGAAGGCAGACCCATACCGTGGAGAGACCATGCAGAAAATTGAAGAGTACCTCGGTAATGTTGAATCTTACCTTATCTCTGAAGGACAGAAAAAATTTGGAGTGGAACACGCGGATGAATGGCTTAAACGTTTAGACGAAGCCAGTGCGCGCATGCCTGACGTGGAAGATGAAGAAACAAGATTCGTTCCCGGGTTGCCGAGAGAACAAAGGTGGATTCGAGTTAAACCTTCAGCCGAGTTATCCATTGAAAAATTGAAAACGTTAGCTCAAGAATCAAACTTATCCTGCAAACTTCAAAATGATGGTTACCTGCTTGTATATGGCGAAGACGAACGCTTAAAAGAGTTTGTAAAGAAAATGGCTACAAAGTATGGAGTGAAGACTGAAAAATAGCCTTTAAACCGTGCATAACCGTTAAAGCATTGAAATGTAATCTTTTTATAGAAAAATCTTACAGAAGTCTCTATAATAAGATAGCTCTATCTCCCCGTGAGGGCGAGGGCGCAAACTAGGATGCCCTACATTAAAAAAATCGAAGTTAAAGGTTTCAAATCGTTCGGTCCGCAAACCGTTAAAGTAACTCTAGATAGAGGCTTCACGGCAATCACGGGACCCAACGGAAGCGGAAAAACAAACATTGTTGACGCAGTTCTATTCGCTTTAGGCGAGTTAAGCACTAGACGACTCCGCGCGGAAACCGCGGCTAAACTAATTTTCCATGGTTCTGAAAAGGCTGGATTAGAAAAGGCGAAGATGGCTAAAGTAATAATTCAGTTTGACAACTCGGACGGGCGCATGCCAGTTGATACAACAACAGTCACTGTCTCACGGGAAGTTTACAGAAATGGACAAAGCGTTTACAGACTTAATGGAAGAAGAATCTCCCGTGCGCAGATTCTGGAAATCCTCCTAATGGCTGGAATAAGCTCAACCAGCCAAAACATAATCTTGCAAGGCACTATAACTCGCTTAACAGACATCTCTCCACCCGAGCGTAGAAAAATAATTGAGGATTTAGTCGGAATTGCCCAGTACGACGCTGAGAAGGCTGAGGCGGAAGAAAAACTGCGCGCGGCTGACATCTCCATTCGCACAGCCATGGGTAGAATAGACGAGGTGCAAAAGCGCGTAGATGACCTAGAAAGGGAACGCAACGAGTTATTACGGTTCAGTTTTATTCAAAATGAAATAAAAAAGTTTGAAGCTGTTGAACTTTCACATGATATGGCGCAGATACAGGAAAAAACAAAGGAAACCTCTTCACAAGCAGACAAGCTTCGAGGCATGGTTGAAAAATTAAGACAGTTACGTGAAGAGCGTAGGTCGAAAAGAAGAGAAATTGAAGGAGAATGGCGTAAGCTAAGTTCAGAACTTGTCGAGGAAGGCGGCTCCCAAGTTTTAAGGGTTCAGATAAAAATTGGCGAATTAAAATCAAAATTAACGGAGTTAACAACTAAGATAAGTTCTGGAAAAACAAGTTTGGAAGGTCTAAAACGGATAAGAGAAAACAATCTTAAACAATACCAAACCATCCGAGACGAAATCCGCGAAAACCGCTTAAAAATAAAACGACTCAAAACCGAATATGAAGAAATTCTGAACCAAATAAACGCGAAACAAGCGGAACATGACATGTTAGCAAAGGAAACCGCTCAACTATGGGAAAATCTTGGAGAAAACAGCAAAAGAATCCATGAAATAGAACAGAAACTCGAAAGCAACTACAAAAGACTAACCTATCTACGGTCTGAACAGGTGAAAAGCCACACAGCCATCAAACTACGCGCAAGACGACTCAAAGACCTGAAGGAACGCAGAGAAAGATTTGCCGCAACGCTTAGCGAACTTGAAAAATCATTGGCTGAACTTGAAAAAGTGCAAAAGGAACAGAAAACTCAACTAAAAAATCTCGAACGTACACTTGAGCGGCGAATAGCTCAAAAAGAAGCTGTGGAACGAGAAATTGCCGAAGCTGGAAAGATAGCTGACTCAGCACGCGAAGCAGTTATAGAGTTTGTAACGCAAAAAGAGCTCGCGGAAACGGTGGCTTCTGAAGAAAAAGCTCTCAAAAGCATAGAAGAACTGGGCGATCTTGGCGTAATTTCTGGCGTGTATGGCAGATTACGTAACCTAATCAAGATTGACAAAGCCTATAAACAAGCGATTGAAGCGGCAGCGGCTGGATGGCTTGACGCAATAGTCGTGAAGGATTTTGATGCTGCGTTTACGTGCACGGAAACTTTAAGGAGAATGAAGTTGGGGCGAATAAAAATAATTCCACTTGAAGGCGCGTTGAAACCTAAGGTTTCAAAAATTCCGGAAAGAGAAGGTGTGAACGGCGCGGCTCCATTTTTTGTGAAATGTGAGAAGCACTATGAACCAGCAGTTAACTTTGTTTTAGGCGACACGCTCATAGCTTCAGATGACAAAACCGCCTTTGCCTTATCCAATGAAGGCTACCGCGTAGTGACAGTTAACGGAGACCTTTATGAGGTGGGCGGTGCCTTCGAAAGTGGTTATTATCGTGCACCTATTGATTTTTCCACGATTATCCCAAGCGAATCTGCAATCAAAAGCCTTGAAGAAGCCGTGAGTGCACTCCAACAGCATCTCTCGAGAAGAGGCAGCGACATAACGACTCTCGAGGATGAAATCGATAGAACACGCGTTGAAATTACTCGCTTATCAGAGGCTATCACAACGCTCGACAGGGAAATAGTCAGGGTTAAAAGAAGCACAAGAAGAACAAAATCAAATGTTAAGCGAGTAGAACACATCATTGGGCGGCTTGATAAAGAGGTTGAGAATGAGAAAACACAGATGTGGCTGCACAAGGCTGAACAAAGCTCTATTCAGAAAGAAATGAGAAAGCTTCAGAAGGAATTGGCTTCCCTAAAACGGAAGACGGACCCGTCGCAAATTCAAGAAATGGAAGTTAAAAGAGAAAAACTCGCAGAAGAAATAATCACTTTGAGACAGAAACTAGGCACAATCCAAACAGAAACTTCAACTCTGCAGTCACAATTTGATAACGTTTTAAGGGTTGGATATCAAAACGCAAAAATCCAACTTGCAAAGGTTGAACAGCAGTTTAGAAGAGTTGAAAAAGAAGTAGAAAGCGCGTTGCAAGAGCGGGAATCACTCAAGCATGAGTTGACGGAACTGGAAAAGAATCGCGTTGAACTCTCAAAAAGTGTTTTGTCAGCAAGAGAAGAAGCCAAGAATTTTACCGCTCAAATTGACGATATAGATAAAGAACTGCGTAAGCTTGATTCAGAGTATGAGCAAGCTGACCGCTTGTTGAATCAGCTTCAGCTGAACATTCAAACATCATTGTTACAGCTTGAACAATACAGAAGCCAGCTTAGACAGTTAGGTTATGAGCAACCATTAACAGTGACGCCCTCGCAAGTCGCAGAAGCTGAAACATCGATAAGAATGATGCAGCTTGAACTCGAACGAATAGGCGCAGTAAACCAGCTCGCCCTTTCGCATTACGCAGAACAAATTTCACGTTACAAGGAACTTTCAATGAGATTAAACGAGCTGGAAAGAGAAAAACAAGCCATAGTACAGTTTATGGATGAGATAGAACGCAAAAAACGCAAGGTATTCACAGAAGCTTTCGAAAAAATCAATAATAACCTTGGAAAGTACTTCGCAAAACTAACTGGAGGCGGAAACGCCACATTAAAACTCGAGAATCCAGACGAGCCTTTCTCTGGCGGCATCGACATGATTGTTCAGTTTCCCAACAAACCTTCCATAGTTGTAAGCGGAGCCAGTGGTGGCGAACGTTCGGTAGCAGCAGTCGCATTTATATTCGCTTTGAAAGAGTTTACTCCTGCAGCCTTCTACATACTCGACGAAATAGATGCACATCTCGACGCTTTTCATGTCTCAAAACTCGCTGACGTTCTATTGGAAGAATCTGAAAAAACCCAATTCATAGTCATCACTCTAAAGCCCGAAATGGTAAACAAAGCACAGAAGGTTTACGGCGTTTACGGACGCAATGGAGTCTCAAATGTAATTTCAGCCAAATTCTTAGAGGTGCCAAGCTAATGGCTTCTACAACGCTCAAAAAGCCCTTTTACATGCGTCCCCCATGGAACATTCTATTCGAATTTCACAAACTCGAAAAGTTAACACCTTGGAACATCAACATTTCCTATCTGCTTACAACGTTTCTTGAGGAAATGGAAAGAGTTGGGCAAGTAGACTTTAGAGCTTCAGGCGTGGCTCTCGATTCTTCAGCCCTTATATATTTGATGAAGTCAAAGCTTCTGCTAAAACTTGAGGAACCACCACCGCCGCCTAAGCCCCCCCAAGACTTTCTGCCTCCACCATTGTTTTTGCCGCTTAGACACGAGTTAACATCAACAACCATTAGTCATCTGCTTGAAGTTCTGGATGATGTCTTAAAAGGCGAAAAACTAATCCATCTTGAAAAGGCAGTTGCAGAACCAATTCTTCCAACACCTTCAGAAATTCTTCCACAACTAGACATTTACCTAATGGAAATCGAATTGCAAATGGAAAAACTCTACACTTCGCTTTCTGAAAGAGTCAAAGGCACGGGCATAATAGAATTTTCAACCCTAATCAAAGGTATCGGACGGTTAGAAGCCATTCGCACATTCATACTTTTGCTGTTTTTAGCGCAGGAAGGAAAAATAAAATTATGGCAGGATGAACAAACTGAAGAGATATACATAACTGTTGGAGATTTGAACATTGCAGAAAACAGAGAAACAAGCACTTAATTTAGATATGAATCTTCAACAGCAAACTGCAGAAAAAATACAGCGTGACTTGGCCTTGGTAGAAGCCGCCTTATACGTCGCAGGTCGCCCCTTAGACCTAAACGAATTGTGTTCAGTTTTGAAAACTCGCTCAAAAAATAAGGTTAGGAAACTAGTGAAGAATATTATGCAAGATTATGCGAGCAGAAACACCGCTCTGGAAATTTTAGAGTTAAAAGACGAACGATACGTGTTGCAGTTAAAAGCAGAATTCACACCTCTCGTTAGGAGACTTGTTAACAGACCCTTGCTTTCAACTGGTCCATTAAAAACACTCTCGTACATAGCCTATCGGCAACCTGTCTCACAAAAACGAGTCGTCGACGTCCGCGGTCACCACGCCTACGGCCACATTAAACTGTTGAAAGAGATGGGCTTAATTGCCAGCGAAAGGAGCGGACGTTCATGGGTTCTGAAAACCACAGAATACTTTGCGGACTATTTTGGATTGAGCCACGACACTGCAACTATGAAAAAAGAGTTAAAACATGTCTTTGAAGATTTTTCAAAACAAGAAACTCCCCAAACCTGAAATGGATAGGTTTATATGCAAAATAAAGGTTGATAGTGAACACTTAAATTAAAAGAATAGGGAAATAAGCATGTCAGTTTGGCACGGTGACCTCCACAAGAAAAAACCATCTGGAGGCAGAAAAAGAGCCTACAGAGGAAAACGAAAGTTTGAACAAGGCTCATTTCCAGTAGAAACACTCGTAGGCGAACCTAAACGCAAAATCTCCAGAGGAAGAGGCGGAAACTTAAAAGTTAAAATTTTAAGCGACAAGTATGCTTGCGTAACCGACCCTAAAAGTGGAAAAACAGCAAAAGTCGAGATTATACGAGTCGTCAAAAACCCAACAAACATAGATTACGACCGCAGAGGCGTAATAACCAAAAGCGCCGTTGTAGAAACTTCGCTTGGCTTAGCACGTGTCACTTCTCGTCCTGGGCAAAATGGCGTAGTTAATGCCATATTAATCGGCGAAGAAGAAAAAAGCTAACACACACGCCTATTTTGCCGTAGAAGCCGAGCTTCGAATTTTTAAAAGCTGTTTCGCAATTTTCACAATTACTTTCTGTTTTGCCTCATTTTTCTTGACAAGTAACATGCCCGATTTTGGTAAAAATGGTGTTTTAGGATACCCAGCATCCAAAACAAGCTCGTGTTCTAAGCCAATTTTTTCTGCAGCATCTTTTATCTCCAAGATTTTGGGAGACGGCACAGCTAAGCTTTTAGGGACTCGTCTTCCTTCCTTTCTTGTCTTTGTTGAATCGAAATAGACTGGCCAGATTATTGCTTTGTCTTGTTTACGCATGTCTTCTTCTCCTTTCACTACTTGTGGGCGTAGTATGCTGTTAACTTCGTGTTAACTTTGTCGATTCTGACGAAGCCAAATCTTTCAAATTGTATTATAGTGTTTGGCGTTAGCTGTTTGCAAATGCCCTCAGCGATTCCTTCGGCAAGTGAAGCATCTGGCATTACTACTTGGCAGGGCATGTCTTCTCCAACAAGTATCCAGTGAATGAGTGGCGCTTTGGCTTTTCTGGCTTCTTCGTAGGATTCGCTGACAAACGATGCATCAACAGAATATGCGTTCATCTTCTCAATTTCTATGTTAAAAAGCTCCATGAGGCGAATGAGGCTCCCCACACTTGAGGCTTCCATATCTTTCTTTGAAACCCAGAATCTTGTAGAATCTGCTTCTCCTTCCGGCTTTACCACATATTCTCGGCTTCCCTTTTCCGGCTTGTCAGGATGCAAATGAAGCTTTGCTTTGAAAGTTTTTGGGATATGCTTCACAGTTAACTCTATTGGGTTGTGCACAAAGAAGTAGCGGTTAACTGTTGGGTCTAAAATTTTGCGGTTATATGCATAGAGGTTCTCCCAACTCAGAATCACATCAGAAGTTTTAGGTCCAACATCAATTATCATTTTCTTGATGGCATCCGGCATTATTCCACGTCTTCTTAGCGCTGCAAAAGTTGCAAGTCGCGGGTCATCCCAGCTTTTGTATACGCCTTCCCGCATTCCCTGAACAATTTTTGACTTGCTTAGTGAAGCTCCAGTTATCTTTAACCTACCATAGTGTATGGCTTCTGGATATCTCCACCCTAAATGTTTGTAGAGATATTCTTGTCGAGCTTGGTTTGTTAGGTGTTCTTTTCCGCGGATTATGTGGGTTACGCCCATTAAGTGGTCATCTACACCACAAGCTAGATTGTATAGGGGCCAAACGCGATATTTGCTTCCAACGCGCGGATGCGGATACTTTTCTGTGTCTATAACACGGGCTGCGGGCCAGTCTCTAACTGCTGGGTTTGGATGGTTCAAATCGGTTTTCACTCGAAGTACAGCCTCGCCTTCGCCATAATCGCCTCTGAGCATGTGTTGCCATCTTGTTAGGTGTTCTTCTGGCGGCAGATTGCGACATTCACAAGGCTGGTTGGCTAAGTTTTTTTTTCGAAATGTTTCTGGCTGGCATGTGCAGACGTAAGCGTTGCCTTCTCTCAGCAGTTTTTCTGCATACTCATAGTAAATGGGTATCCTATCGCTTTGGATGTACTCTTCGTCTGGTTTGCATTCAAGCCAAACTAAATCTTCTCTGATGCGCTCATAAAACTCTAAAACGGGGCGCTTCAGTTTTGGGTCTGTATCCTCGAAGCGTAGAATAAATTTGCCTTTATACATGCGTGCGTACTCGTGGCATAGTATTATTGCTCTTGCTGAACCCAAATGTATAACACAGTCGGGGTTCGGCGAAAAACGCGTTACAACCATTGCGTACTTGTCAACGTTTGGTAATGGTGGAAGACGCTTTTCCTCTTCTACCTTCTCTTTCACGAGAGCTTCCGGCCATTTCTCTTCAACGATGCGCTTCTGCTCAGCAAAGGATAAATTGTTAACTTCTTGGATAACTTCATTGATATCGGTGGACAATTCCTTAATTTTGTCTCTCAATTCTGGTTTTTCGCCTAGAATTTTTCCAATAACTGGTCCTGCTTGTGCTTTGCCATCATGTTTAATGGCATTTAGTAAAGCAGCCTTTCGAATTGTCTCCCTCAATTCAGTGTTCTCTTTAAGTGTCAAAGATTTTAACGCTCTTTTAGAACTAGAGTTTCCTTTCAATTAAGAATTTTGCAAAGGAATTCAGTTTTTCCTTTGCGTCGGAAGCAGGTAGGAGTTTGTCAACTTTTTTCCAGCTTTTCCTAACCATTTCTTTTGCGAGGTTTTTTGCGTAGTTTATTGAGTCGTATTTTTCCATTATTGAGATAGCTTCGTCTCTGAGTTTCTGGTTGGAAGTGTGCATGTTGAGGATTTCGATGAGTCTGTTTCTGTCTTTGATGTTGGCGACTTTTAATGTGTGAATCACTATGAGCGACCTTTTTCCCTCTGTTATGTCTTGTCCGCGTCCGCCTTTCTTTTTTGCAAATTCTCTGCTTGTCAAGTCTAAAATGTCATCCTGTATTTGGAATGCTATGCCTATGCTTTCAGCAAAAAAACCAAGTTTTTCAACAAGCTCCTCGTTTGCATCCGCCAACACAGCAGCTATTTTTGCAGCCATCCTCGCCAATGTTCCGGTTTTATAAGCGCACATTTGCAAGTAGTCTTTCTCGTCTATTTTATCGGCATTTGCTAAGCCTTTATGCCACGCTATGTCCATTGCTTGACCGAGGCTGAGGCTTATCATTTCTTGCACGTAGATTTGGTAAACTTTGCAAAGTTTTTGAGGAGGCACTTTTGTTTTTTTCTCTATTAGTGGCAGAAGCGGCAGATAATACATGGAGTTTCCAGCGTTTATGGCGATGTCTAATCCGTAGATTTTGTATGTGCATGGTTTTCCTCTTCGGAGTTCGGATGCGTCTTCTATGTCGTCTACCATTAATGTTCCGTTGTGAATTACTTCGGGGATTATGGCGAAATCAACGAAGTCTTCTGTTTTTTTGCCTAAGGCTTCGCATATTAACAAGAACAAGGCTGGACGCCATCGTTTTCCGCCTCTGTCGAGAAACTCCCAGATGGGCTCAGCTATTGCCTTGTTTAAAGCATCTAAATTGTACGCGTAGTTTGGCGGATTAAGCCTAAAAACAGCCGAGTCCTTAGAGAGTTTTCTTGGAATATACTTTTCAATAGCCTTGTCTATCAACGCGGCTTTTTCTTCGAGGAACTTTTCAATGTCCAATTTTTTTAGCTCCTTCCTCTCCGCGCGTAACTTTCTATATTAAATCCTCTCAGTTTTAACCATTCAGCCGTTTTACCCACAATAATCAGTGGTTTTTCTTGCAGAGAATGAATGGAGTCTGCACCTACGAGGAACATGCAATTTCTCAATTCTTCCATCAAAAGCGTAAGTGCATCTTTTGTTTCCTTCAAGCCCTTAACTGCTGTTTCAAGAATCGGCTGCGAGAGGCTTGTAAGGCTTGCGCCTAAAGCCAATGACTTCGCAACATCTAACCCTTCCCGTATTCCTCCAGAAGCAATAACTGGAATGTGAACAGACTGGGAAACTTCAACAATACTTACGGCTGTTGGGATGCCCCAATCCCAGAAAACATCGCCTAGTCTACGTTGGAAACTGTTTTTTCGTCCTTTTGCTCGGTAATATTCAACTGCCGCGAAGCTTGTGCCTCCAGCACCGCTCACGTCTATACCTTTAACGCTTAGCGCTTCCAGCCTTTTCGCTTCTTCTGCGGCTATGCCAGCGCCCGTTTCTTTAACAATGACCGGTTTGTCTAGTTCTTTTGCGATTTCGCCTATTTTTTCGATTACGCCTCTGAAATTGGTTTGTCCTTCTGGCTGGACCGCTTCTTGTAATGGGTTTAAGTGTATGGCTAGGGCGTCTGCATCAATCATTTCAATAGCTTTTTTGGCTTCTTTTAGGCTGTATCCGTGGGTGAGTTGTACTCCGCCTATATTTGCTATTAGAAAAGCTGTTGAGGCTTTTTTTCTTGTTATTTTGAATGTTTGTTCAAGTTTTTTGTCTTCTATGGCTGCACGTTGGCTTCCGACGCCCATTCCTAAGCCTAACTCTTCGACGGCTTGGGCTAAAACTGCGTTGATTTTGGTTGCTTCTGAGGTCCCGCCTGTTATGGCTCCTACGATGATTGGCGCGGCAAACTTGTGACCAAAAACGGTTGTTGACAAGTTTATTTTTTGTTTGTCAATTTCTGGTAGAGCCCTATGGATAAGGAAGACATCTTCGAAGCCTGTTGTGGCTCTTTTGGCTTGAACGTTTTCGTTTAAGGCGATTTTGATGTGTTCTGCTTTGCGTTTTCTCGTTTCCTTAGTCAAATTTATTCCTTCTCTATTAGTGTGCCTTGTACCTTTTCTTTTTTTAGAGCTTTGTAAACATAATTTGGTTTTGTGGCATTTACAATTGTTATTGGTATTCCTTTTTCGATGGCGGGTATAAGCTCAACTATTTTGCCGAACATGCCTCCTGTGACGTCGCAACTTGTGGATTTGCCTAGTTTGTCTTGAAGTTTTTTAAGTTCGTTCAATGTTAGGTGTGTGAAAATTTTGGCGTTTTTGTCGATTTTGGGGTCGTTGTCGTATAAACCGTCAACGTCAACTCCAACTATGATTCTTTCTGCGTTAAAATTTGCAGCAATATAGGAGATAAGTTGGTCGCCTGATAATATTGCGAAGCCCATTTCTGTGTCGAGAACTGCGTCGCCATACATGACGGGCAAAAAGCCCATTTTCAATAATGATGTTAGTGGTGCTTTTTCGAAACATTGGATTCTACCCTTTTTGGTGATTATGCATGAGGATGGTGTGATGCTTACTGCTGGGATGCCACGCCAGATTAATGCGTCCATCAGCAAACCGTTAAGCACAGTCATCATGTGATGCGTTTCTGCAAAGCCAACCTTCTGGTTCTCTTCCTTGAACCCCATGTTTATGGAGTATTTTTGCGCTACTGGGTGTCCAAAGCTTCCGCCGCCGTGAACAATTATCAAATTTTTAACATTCGCGTTCTGTATTTCCTCTGTTAGACGTGCTATGTCTTGTGTTCGTGCTGCTAGTTCTCCATTTTTGTCGGTTATTACTGAGCCGCCTATCTTCAAAATTGTCGGTTTAGGTTCGCTCAATCTTCACCCCTTCGTCAGTTTTTCTTGCCATGAAAGGTCTTCCCCCAACCCTTTGAATAGCCTCAAAAACACGTTCAAGATTTTCATTTTTTGTTAGTGCTATCATGCATCCTCCGCCACCTGCACCGGTCAACTTTGCACCTAAAGCTCCGGCTTTTCGTGCCGCATTCACGAGCCATTCTAATGATTCGTCTGAGACTCCGACGCCGTAAAGCAACGCGTGGTTAATGTTCATCATTTCTCCAAGAGTTTCTAAGTCGTTTTCTTTTAAGGCGTCTATGGCTCTCAAGACAATTTCACGTGCTGCCAACATTATTGGTTCTACAATTTGTGGATACTTCTCTTTTATGCTCCGCACTTTTTCCACTTGAGCGCGCGTAGACCTTTCAACTCCAGTATCTCCAATAACAAGCGGAATATCCGCTTTAACTTCTAATGGTTTAAAGCCGGTGTCCATTTGAAAGAGAAGTGTTCCGCCGAAAGTTGAGATTGCCGGGTCTATTCCGGATGGTGTGCCATGCACAATTTTTTCAGATGCAAAAGTGGTTCGGAAAACATCTTCCTTAGACATTTTAACATTCAAAAGGGCGCCTACCGCAGCTGTGACAGCTGCAACTACGGCTGCTGAAGAACCTAACCCAGCAGCAACAGGCACCGTCGAGTTAATTTTGATGTTTAGCCCAACATTTTCTCCATATTTTTCTAAAACTTTAGCCACAGCCAACCTAATCGGCTCAAACTTTGACTTTGCCTCTTTTGCGTCGCCTTGCTCAATCTTGAAGTTTCCATTCTCTAAATAACCAGCTAAATTTAAGTTTACGGAATGCAGGCAAAGGCGTTTGTCGTCACGTTGTTCTGCTTCGGCGTAAGCTCTTTTATCGATGGCTAAAACTATTGCTGGCTCGCCGTAGACGACAAAGTGCTCTCCGAAGAGTATTATCTTCGCGGGAGCAGAGGCAACAACCCCCATTCTACACCACTATTTTGTGAAGGAGACGGCAGCATACCCAACGACGCTTGAGTAGTCGCCAATTATATCTCCACTAGTCTTATAGCATAATAATTTTGCCTCTTTCGCTCCCAAAGTTTTCGCTGCTGTAATTAAAGCTGATATTGGACCGTATCCACACGCGCTAATATTGTGGGCTTCTATAATTGAATAAAATTTTGTTTCGTCCATTGCTTCAACGGCTTCAAGAGCCAACCTATCATTTTTAGCCGCCTTTTCCTGCTGCTCATAATGAGTCATGTCTGAAGACGCAATTACCACAGCGTTTTTCTCAGCTAAAACCTTAGCCACAGCTTGTCCAACTTCTCTCGCTGAAGACAAATCTTGCATCAAAAAGCAGACGGGCACAATTTTGAAGTTTGAGCCATAAAGATATTGGAGAAATGGAAGCTGAACCTCAATTGAATGTTCAAACTGGTGAGCGGAATCATCGACATCAATTATGCGTGACTCATGCACAATACTGTTGGCTGTTTCACCATCTACTCCAACATCACCTAAAGGCGTGCGCCAAACACCATCATTCATAACGGCTAAGGCACTACCATAACCAGTATGATTCGGACCAAAAAGAACAACGATGTCTGGTTTACCATCCAAAGCCAGCTTATAATAGGCGTGAGCTGCTACCGGACCAGAAAACATGTAACCTGCATGAGGACAAACCAAACCAACAATTTGTCTCGGACCAGCTCCATCCACTTTAGGAAGTTTTCCGGGTCCATATTTATGCAAAAAACACTGTTCTATTTGTTTTCTCAAGGATTCGGCGTTCCCTTCATAGAAGGCTCCAGCTTGAGTTGGACGCCGAATCTTCACCATCTCTGCTAAGTTTCCTCCTCTTCCTTCAAAATCTTAGCTTCAAAATCGTCAATTGTTACAGGTAAATCTTTGTCTGGAGGCAATTCTCCTCTTTCACGTAATATTTGCCTCGCCAAAAGCCAATAAATGACTGCTAATGCTCTTCTACCTTTATTGTTTGTTGGAATAACAAAGTCCACATCCGCAAATTCATTGTCTGTGCTGCATAAAGCCACTACGGGAATACCAACGGAAGACGCCTCACGAACAGCTTGAAAATCAGCTCGAGGGTCAGAAACAACAAGCACTTCAGGTTCAATACGATTCGGATACAATGGATTTGACAACAATCCCGGAATGAAACGCCCAATCACCGGCGTGGCTTTGATTACTTCACAGAATTTCTTAACAGGCTCTTGCGCATATAGCCTAGCTGCGGCAGCCGCAATTTTTGACGGTTCAAACCTTGCTAGGAACTTGGCAGCGACTCTTATGCGGTCGTCTGTTTTCTTGACATCTAAAACGAATAAGCCGTCTGGTCTAACGCGGTAAATGAACTGTTCCATGTCGCCGGTTTTCATTCTCGTGCCAATGTGAATTCCCGCAGAAAGCAATGTGTCTCGTGGTAACAAAAGCTCCTCTTCCGGAACCGCCGCTGCAGTTTCTTCCTCCGATTTTTCTTTTTCTTCAGCTTCTTTAATTTCTTCATCTTCTGGCAACGCGTGTCCCTCTCAAAGTATCTGGAGACTAGCCATCCTGGCTCTGTCTCCTAAAAACTCTTCTATCCTTATTAACTCATTGATTTTTGCAATCCTTGCCCCTTCAACAATTCCAGTCTTTATCACTGGACACTTAAAAGCCACCGCTAAATGGGCAATGTGCCAATCGCAAGTGTCGCCTGAACGATGCGACATTACAGGGGTATATCCGTTTCTTTTTGCAATTTCAACGGTTTCCCAAGCGTCAGTGAGTGTGCCAACCTGATTCACCTTAATTATAACTGCGTTTGCAGCATGTACTTTTATTCCACGTGCTAGTCTCTCAGTGTTTGTGACGAAAAGATCATCACCGCAAATTAAACAGTTTTTCGCTTTCTTCGTAAGCTCTGTAAAACTTTCATAGTCCTCTTCGTGAAAGGGGTCTTCAACATAAACCAAATGATACTTTCTGATTAGTTCTAGAATATATTCTAGTTGTTCGCCCGTGTTTCTTTTTTTCTTTTCTCTTTCGTAAACGTAAACTTTTTCTTTACTGTTCCATAATGAGGAAGCTGCAACATCAACGCCAAAGCCGCATTCAAAACCTACTTCCTCGCCAACTTCTTCGCACGCTCTAGCCAAAATTTCAAATGCGTCTGAATTTTCAATGTTTGCAACCCATGCGCCTTCGTCGCTTCTTCCGCCGCTGAAAAGTTTATCTTTCTTCTTCAAAATAGCGCCGATTCTTCTGTGGATTTGAGCGTTAGCCGAGGCAGCTTCGAAAAAGGTTTCTGCTCCGAATGGCAGAGCTAGGAATTCTTGTATGTCTGGGCTTTTTCCTTTTGTGTGTTTTCCGCCGCTTATTGTGTTTCCAAGCGGATAGGGCAGCTCGTTAGCGATGTGTCCTCCTAAATATTGGAAAAGAAGTGCGCCGTTAGAGTTTGCTGCCGCTTCAGCGTTGGCGAGGGAAATTGCGAAGGCGGTGTTTCCGCCTATTGCTCTGAAATCTCTGGAACTGTCTATTTCATGCAGTGTTTTATCGATTTCTTCCTGGAAAGCTGCATTTAACCCGACAAGTTCGGGAGCTATGAGTTCTTCAACTTTTTTTATTGCTTGGTCTACTCCGCCTTGCGGGTAATAAACTACTTCAGCTTTTCCGCGGCTTTCTCCTGCTGGTGCTGCGGCTCTTCCGAAGCCAGAGGCTGTTATTACGTCAACTTCTATTGTTTCTTCTCCGCGACTGTTGAAAACTTTTCTTGCAATTATGTCTTCAATAATTGCTGACATATTTTTCCCTTTTTCCTTTTGCCTTTTGTTTAGTAGTAGTTTCTTGCTTCTTTGCGTTTTTCTGCTTCTTCGTAGAATCGTAGGACTTCATCGATGATTTCTACATGTGAAAGTAGCATGCGTCTGCAGCAGTACCGTTTTACTCCTAAGCTGTCTAAAACTTCGCCTGCGCTTTCTCCAGCTTTTACTCTTCGTGCAAACTCTTCCCATTTGTCGCCGATTAATTTGCCGCAGGTGAAACATCTAACTGGTATAATCATTCATGTTGACTCCTTTATCTGTAGCTTTTTTGGTCTCTTGCCCGCGCTCCTGGGCCTCCGAATTTTTTAGGTTCTTTTCTTCTTGCGTCTCCAACAATCATGGTTCTGTCGTATTCAGTAAATAGTGAGCGTAAGTGTGTGCTTTTTGTCCATTTTAGCAGTGCGTTGGAGATGGCCATTCTTGCGGCTTCTGCTTGTCCCATGTAGCCTCCTCCTGAAACTTTTATGTCGATGTCTAATTGTTTCCAAACATTGTCTCCTGCTTGTAAAAGTGGCTCCATAATTTTTTCTTTTGCAATTTTTGGTTCAAATATTTCTATGGGAGTTTTGTTTATGCGTATTCTTCCAATGCCTGGTTTAACAACGGCTCTTGCTACTGCCGTTTTTCTTTTACCGCTGACAACTAAAACTTTTTTTGTTGGCATTTTTATTCACCTGGGTTCCATCCTAACTCTTTCGCGAATTCGCCTATTGTAAAGTATGGGCAAGTTAGTTTTTTGGCTTGGGCGGCTTCTATTGTTTCTATTTTTTGGTCTTTGAATTCTTCTGGTAGTCCGATGAATACTTTGAGTCGCTTGTATGCTTGTTTACCTTTTGGCTGTTTGTGTGGAAGCATTCCTCGCACTGTTCTTCTTACTATTCTGTCGGGTCTTCGTGGGTGAAATGGACCCATTTTTGGGCTTCCTACTTTCAAGAATTCTTTGGCTTCCGCTACTTTGCTTCTCTTTCTTCCAGAAAGCACCGCTTTTTCAGCGTTAACGATTACTATTTCTTCACCTTTCAATAAGCGCTTTGCAATGATGCTTGCCATTCTGCCTAGAATAAGTTCTTCAGCGTTAATTATGGTGACTGGTTTTGTTGTTTGCATTTTATCACCCGATTATCTTGATGTTTGTGCCTTTTGGGTTCTTCTCGATTATCTCGGGAAACGATAAACATTTGCCTTTTGCGGCTGTGATTTTTTCTTCGGCTTTTGCAGAAAAAGAAAATGCTGCTACGGTTAGAGGGTGGTCTATTTCTCCTGTGCCTAATACCTTTCCTGGAACTGCGACTACTTCGTTCTTTTGTGTGTATCTGTTTAAGCGGCTGAGGTTTACGCTTATGCGTTTTCTCTTGGGCTTTTGTAGGCGTTCGGCGATATCTTTCCATATGTTCGCGTTCTTTTCTCTGCTTTGTTTTCTTAGAAAGCGAATAAGCGCTATAAGCTCGGGGTTTGTTATTTCAGTTTTCTTCATCTTTTTTCACCTTGATTTGGTTCTCAAGTTCATTTAGTTGCTTATCCAATGTTTTCACTGCTTCTGTTACAATCTTCTCTGGTGGAAGTGCGCCGGTGGATTCGAGGCTGAATATGAAGTTGTTTTCTTCCCAGCCAACTTTTATCGCTTTAGGATTTTGTGGGCAAGCCTCTACACAGTCTTGGCAGAGGGTGCAAGCCATTAAATCGTGAATTTTTATTTTATCATCGGTTTTGGCAAGGACTTTTCTTGGGCAGATTTCCACGCATTTTCCGCAAGCATCGCAATTTTTGCTGGAAATTTCTATTTTGGGATAATACTTGTATGCGCACATGGAAACTGGTTGCCATTTTGCGTGGTTTTTTCCTTTTCCAAGTCTTGCATAAGCCTCAAGTCTTAGCTTCTGTCCTTTTGCAAGTTTTATTATTGGAATATTTCCACTTACTGGGGTTACGTTGGGGTTTTCTGAGACTAACTCGCCGGAATAAACTGTTCTTGTTCCTTCTTTTGCTTCTGCATCTAATGTGAAAGTGACTCTGCAGAGGTTGCATCCAAATTCGCTTTTGCAGGGGCATTCTTCGGGTAGGTTGTAGCTGTCCAAGTCGGTCTTAAGCGGTATGAGTCCAATCCTGTGGGCTATTGTTTCGTCTTGTAATATGGAAGAATTTTCAAGGATTACAACTTCGTCAACAGCCATGGATGGGACTTCTGCAATTACTATTCTTCGTAAAGCATTCATGAATGGCACGTCTGCTCCGCGAATGAGTAGACGCATGTTTTTATCGTCTTTTTCAAGCACTTCTATTTCCACTTATTTGAACACTCCGTGATGAATATGATAACTGCTGTGCCGTTCAATAGAATACTGGTGCATTATTTCAATTTTTCTATTAATACATGGAAAACGTGAATTTGCTAGACTCTTCTTCCTCTTCTGCCGCCGGGTCTGCGTGTGCCATCGTGTGGTATAGGCGTGACTTCTTCTATTCGTCCTATGCGGAAACCTGCTCTTGCTAAAGCTCTGATGGCTGCTTGCGCGCCCGGACCAGGTGTTCTTGGACCTGACCCGCCTGGGGCTCTTACTTTGATGTGTATTGCTGTTATTCCTTTGTCTTTGGCGATTTCTGCTGCGGCAGTGGCTGCTCTCATGGCTGCGTATGGTGATGAGCCCATTCTGTCTGCTTTTACGAACATTCCGCCGGATGTTCTGGATATTGTTTCTGCGCCTGAAATGTCTGTTACGTGCACCATTGTGTTGTTATAGGAGCTGTAAATGTGAACTACTGCCCATCTTTCGGTTTTTTTGCTGGTGCTGCTCATGTTTCTTCCTCTGTTTCTGTTTTTGTTTGTGATGTTGCTACGACGGCTATTGTTTGCCGCATGGGATGACTTGGATTTGCAAGTGGACTTTTTGGTGTGTATACAATTTGGTTTTCTTCTTCTTTTGTCACCAGATAACTTGGCACGGTGACTCTTCGGTTTCCTACTGTTATGTGCCCGTGAGTTATTAGTTGACGTGCTTGATGGGTTGTTTTGGCTAAGCCTTTACGGAAAACGATTGTTTGTAATCTTCGTTCAAGAATATCTTCGATTGTTAAGTCTAAAACGTCATCTAAAACTGCAGTTTCATGGAGAACTCCAAGTTTCTTCAGACGCGTTAGAAGTTCTTCTTCCATTTTTTTGCGCTCTTCAAGCGATTTGCCTATTAGAGAACGAGCTATGCTTCTAAACTTTGATAATGACGTTTTGTGCCGCCACAGTTCATGCTTATTTCGTAAACCATATTGACCTAAAAGTTTGAGTTCCTCTTGGAGAATGTCAGTTCTCCATGGAAAGCGAGGAGTTTCGTATTTCTTTTTTTGTTTCTTCGGGTCTCCCATGCTACTTTCCTTCTTCAGATGGCGGTCTCACAAGTGCTTTCTTCTTGACTCCTAAGGCTTTTCCTGATCTGCCCGTGGTTTTTGTTCTTTGCCCGCGCACCTTCAGTCCATAAGCATGGCGGTATCCACGCCATGACTTTATCTCTTTCATTTGTTCTATATCCATTTTGGTTCTTAGGACGAGGTCTGCGCTAATTAGGTGCACGTCTTTTCCTGTTTCTTGGTCTTTTCTTCTGTTTAGGAGCCAGTTTGGCAGTCCAAATTTTGTTGGTTCTTTTATTATTTCTTCTATTTTTTCAACTTCTGCTTCGGTTAAGAAGCCGGCTCTTTTTTCTGGGTTTATTCCTGCTTTTTTTAGGATTGCGTTTGCGAGGCTTAGGCTTATTCCTTTAACTTTTGATACGGCGTATGGCGCTTTTAGAGTGCCGTCTACATCTTTGTCTATAATTCTGAGTATGTGGCGAAATTCTTGTGACATTTATTGCCGTCCGTTTATCGTTTGAAGCTAACTACGGAAATAAGTCATAATTTATTTAAACCTTACTGGTGATTTCTGAAGGTTGTGTCTCTTAAGGTGTGCTTGTGTTGAATGGTAATTCGGTTAGTAAAAAAGTAGAAAAATGCTTGAATAGGACAATCTATGATTAATGGTTTATTGAGCGTGGATTGCAATGAGCGGCACTGTTCTTGAAGACACGGTTACTGAAGCATTTCGGAAGAAGGGTTACATTGTCTTTACGCGTAGAAATCATTGTGATGTTTTGGCAGTTAAGCCTGACATGAGTTTGGCTTATCTTGTCGAATGTAAAGACTATGCATTGTCGAGTAAACAGCAAGTGTTAGCCGTTAGGGAGCTTAACCGCAATTATACACATGCCTTGGAACTTTTGATACAGCAACGCTTGTGTCCAGAAAAAATTTTGAAAGTTTTAGTTGCTAAAGGATTTGCGTATCAAGCTCGAGGAATATTGCAGTACACACCTGAAACTTTCATACGACATGTTTCTTCCTAGTCCTTAATCTATAGTTTCTTTTCGTAAACTATTGATATTGCATCTGGCATTTTGAACCCAAGCTTCTCTAATGCTGTAGTTACTGGCTTGCAGTTGGGCGTAAACGCGTAAATCTTTTTGACGCCTAACATGTTGCAGTGGTTTTTAAGAAATTTTGCCATATCCAACACTGTGTCGTGGTCGCCGTCTATATAGCATGTTTGTATCGAGTTTTCACGCCATTCTCGGGCTGTGTCGTCGTCGATTAACATTAAACCGTCCACTTTTCCTTCTCTGTTTTTGTGTATGATTGCTTTCTGTTGCGTAATAAAACGTTCAAGGTCTTGCTTTTCCAACGAAAACCACTGATAAACAAGCGTGTATAAACCAGCGGCTCTTCGGTAGATTTCTGAAGTCTGCAAATAAGCCCACATGGCTTCTGCTTCATCTTTTCCAGCCCATTTGGCGCCTTTGCTTTCGGCTTTAGCTATGTTGTCGGTTGTCATTTGAGCGAATTCTGCTATTGGCTGGAACCCAAGTTTTCGTAGTACTGCTTGTGCAGCTATGTTGTCTGTTTCTGTTACGAGTCTCGCCACTTTCACGCCTTTTCGCTTGGCGTATTCTAGGCACTTTTTGGTTATGGCGGTGGCTACACCCATCCGTCTATAGTTTGGGTCTGTTCTTGCGCCTCTAAGCCATACTTCATGTGGCTTGTCAATGCTTAGCTGGGTGATACCAACGGGAATTTCATTTATAGTTGCGACGAACACTCTGCTATTCTTGTCCTTTAACCATCGGTCCCAAACTTTTGGTATGTAATCTCCCCAACTCCATGTTTTTTCGCAAATTTTGAATACCGCTGCACGGTCTGAAGCGCGTGCTCTTCGGACACGAATCTGCGATTTTTCACTCATTCTTTTCATCATTGTATGCGTTAGAAAAAGACCTAATGAAGTTTACCCTCAATTACGCAACATTTTCCACGCAAGGCAAAGTTCAACCTATAAATAAGGGGGGCTAGGCACGAAAAGAGCACACAGAAAAGCATCTTAACACCTTACTACTCAGCATATGCTAGAAACCGCAAATAAGTCGCCATGATTAATCTATAAGGCTGTATAATAAGTCATAAATCGTAATATAGGTTAAATCTTTTAAAGGATATAAGCTATAATCAGAAAGCAGAAACCATAAGAAGGCTGAACAAAAATGGTGAAGAGTGGAGAAGAGGAGAAGATTAAAAAAATTCTAACAAACCCAAAATACGCAGCAATCAAAGCCATGCTCGAAAAAGACCACGCCATCGACTGCATATTCCTACTCTACATGAACCGTGGAAAATGGAAAGAAGCCAAAGAATTCATGCACAACAACGGCTTAACACTCAGCGACGGCACATTCCGCGCCAGAATGATAGAAATTGAAGATTTAGGCTTAGCCAAAGGCGAACGCATCGACCCATTAAAGAAATACTATGTCAAAACAGAGCTTGGCGAAAAAATTGCAAAGTTACTGTTAGAATTTTTTGACAAACTGGAACTTTAAGCCATTAACGCATAACATTCGATTGCTGTTGTACAGTTTTCTAATTGATGATTTTTTAAATGTTAGGCTGACTGTTTCTTTTGGTTTTTTGTAGTTTTGTTTTACAAATGAATAATATGGTGTATTAAGTCGTAAGATTTAAATTCCTTGTCTCCCCTAACATACACGTTAACCCCAAAAGGAGGGATAGAAAGAAAAATGAAAATATTGAAGAGCAAGAAAGCCCTAAGCCCCGTAGTCGCATCAATCATACTCATCGCAGTAACCGTCGCTGTTTCTATCGCCGTAGCCGCATGGATGGGCTCACTCACCACAGGACAAATGGCAACGGAGGGAATAACCTTCACCGGATATACATGGGCATCACCATCAGGCACAACAATCGCAAACATAACAATCAAAGTTAAGAACACCGGAGCCACGGACTTATCAATCGCAGAAGTTAAAGTTGACAGTGACGTAATAGCTATAGCCAACCTTAGGTTTGATGGAGCAGCTGCAACACTTCCGTACTCGCTAACGAAAGGCACTGAAGTCCAGATCACCATTATAAAGGATTTCACAAGAGGAGTACAGTACAACTTCTACGTGACAACATCGAAAGGCCACGAATTCGGTCCTTACACGCTGCCAGCACCATAACTTCCAAACTTTGTTGAGATTGGGGGTAGGGTGTAACAGAAACCTCTCTTAACTTCCTCTATTGTTTCCAATTTGGAGGTGCAAAAACAGAATGGTCGTAAAAATAAAAGAATATGCTTCAGCAGAAGAAATAGCTGACACTCTCGAAAAAGAAATAACTGAAACCAAAAGCACACTAGGAGAATACCTTCGCAGGCTAGACGACATACGAGCTCTGGCTGAAAAATCAAAGAAAATCCGCGAAGTCGTACTAAAACTAGCAGGCAAAAAAGCTGCAACAGAAAGCCTGGGCGAAATCACAATAGGCAACCTAAACATCGTTTTAGATGCCAACCCATTCCATGAACTGACAGTGATAGAAGAAGTCGTGCGCAGCCACCAAGAAAGACTACTAGTCCTGCAAAAAGCCCGCGAAGCACTCAAATGGCTAGACCAGCTGGGAGATACTGAAGGTTTAAAGTATCTCGTAGTGGAAGACGACGGCGTCCCAGAACGCATACTCTTCAAAATATCCTAAAACAAATGGAAGTGAACATGCATGGATGACGAAATCTATTCATTTGCCCTAAAAAACACGCTAGATGAAGTCCGAAACATATGCCCAGAAATAACCAACGCCTTCATGTTTAAAGAAGACGGCGAAATAATAGCAGGAGACGAAGGCACGCCTGAAAAAACCATAGTGCGTGTTGTAGACTCCTTTGACAGCATATTAGAAAAGGCTGAAGCCATTGGCGATGTTGAAGGCATAGTCCTTGAAGGAGATAATGGTAGATTAAATGTTTTCCACATGAACAACCTCTATTTCGTCATGGTTACATCAAGAAAAGCCGACATGACCTACGTTAACACTGTAACAAGGGTCTTAATTCCAACAATTCTAAAGTTACTAGACAAAATCAGCCCTGCCCCCCTCAAAAACAATCCGCCCTTAACTAAAAAAACGCCTATAACTCCAACACTCACGGAACCCGAAGAAACATCAGAGGAGCTTGTTGAAGAAACCGTTCTGGAAGAATCCGAAGAAATTGTAAAACCCGAAATCAAATCGGAACCCTTGCTTCCAGAAGCTCCCGTAAACCAGTTAATTGTTGAGAATTTAGGCGGCTTACTGGTTCCATCCGACACCGTGCGCATCGACAACAAAATACTTTCAGAATGGGAAGAACTCTATGAAAACAAAACAATCGAGGAAGTTGAAATAGAAACCATCGACGGAAAAACAACACGATGCAAAGTCAAACCAATAAAAGATTCAAAATACGAAGGAAAAGGCATCATACAAATGCCCGAAAAAATACAGCTCGCCCTTGAAATAAAGAAAGGAGAGCTTGTAAGGGCTAGACCAATAGTTGAGTAATGGAGGCTAAATGTCATGGTCAAGAAAAAAAGAAGCTTTCAAGAAATCACCGAAGTAGCCGAGCCGGTTGCTGTTGAAGAACCAACATCAGCGCACGGCATACGCGCATGCCTTGAAGAAATCAAATCCTATGATGGAGTTGTAGGCTACATCCTAAGAAACTCTACTTCAGCAGCAATAGACCTTAAAGACCCAACCAAAATCATAGACTACGCCATTCTCTCATCTTCTGCCATCGACGCTGGCAAAGAACTTTCAGAACTTTTCAACCTAGGCGAAGTCAAAAACATAGTCATCGAAGGAAAAGACATCAAAGTGCTTTCCTTAATCATTGATGAGAACAAGATAAGCATTTTTATGGAAAAAGGCGCTGACTACGAGACAATTGTAAAAAAGCTATACTCACTTTAGAATAGGTCAAATCTTTCTTTCATTTTTTTCTTTACGTAAACCTTGCAAACAATCTTTATTATTTTCAGAACGTTTAAATTTCCGTTTTTAATAGAGATATGTAGGGGAAGGGAGGCCTTCTCAGCCTTTCTAGGACTGAGTGGGTGAAACTTGTTAGTTCAAAATGGAAAACAGCGTAGTAATAATCATCGAGGACGCTTAGATATTATCGCAGACATTCTAGAGGCTTCCCAAAATGGAACTCGCAAAACCTATTTTATGTATCGTTGCAATCTAAGTTTTAAACAGCTAAAATATTATTTGAGTTTTCTACTGAAGAAAGGGCTTATTTACACGGCTAACGAAGGTCGTCACCCTCAATCTGACCTGTTCAAAATAACTGATAAGGGCAAAGAATTTTTGAAGGCATACAAAGGCTTGAAAGCTCTCATGAAGTAGCTGCTTGTGATAAAAATTGCTGAACAGTCTTTTCAAGCTTTATCTTTCCATGTTCTTCATCTGCTATTATGAAACTGTATTTTCTAAGAAACGCGATTACTTGGTGCAGCTGTTTTTTATTGAGGTTCACTTCTTGTTGTATCTCTTTCAGTTGGTGCCATTCTCCATCGCTGAGCATCTCAAGAATTCTCGAAATTTTCGATGTCGTTGATATGTCCTCCAGCAGATACTATTTGGTTAAGATTTTTTGTTTAAATGCCTTATGAGGTTTTATTTCAGAATTTTTTTCTAGAAGATTATATTTCAAAGATGCCTACCGTTCATTTCGGCAAATGCTTTATCAAAAGCAGCCACAATAAACCATTGGAGAAACGCATTAGATGACGAAACAAATAGATTGGCTACAAATTCTTGTTGAATGCCGAAAAAACATAAAGAATCAGATAACTCCACTCCTTAAAATGTTAAACAAACCGCAACCAAACTTGGGACTAGGAGCCGGAGGAGACCCTATAAAACAGGTAGACCTTACGGCAGAAAATGCCATAATCACAACGTTTAAAGAATATGAAATCTCCTTCACTCTGATCAGCGAAGAATCGGGCATAAAAAAGTATGGAGAAAAACCAAACGAATATTTTGTGACCACTGACCCCATAGACGGCACAACAAACCTTATGCGCGGAATACCTTTCTATGCAACTTCAATTGCTGTTTCCACACGACCAACTCTGCGCACGGTGCATACGGCACTTGTAGTAGACCTTTTTCATGATATAACGTATACTGCACAAAGAGGAAAAGGTGCTCACCGCAATGACAAAAGAATAACGCCATCAAGAAACTACACGTTGGGAGAAGCGGTTATAGGCGTGGACTTAAACACTTATAAAGTGCCAAAGATAGCTCCACAGCTTTCTGGCTTGATACACAAAACAAAACACATACGCCACTTCGGAGCCAACGCCTTAGAAATATGCTACGTTGCAGATGGCACAACAGACGCCTTTATAGACATACGCGGAAAACTCCGCGCAACAGACATGGCCGCAGCATGGTTAATAATGGAAGAAGCAGGAGCAAAAATGACAACGCCCACTGGAAAACCTTTAAACATCAAGCTTCACCCCAAACAGAAAGTCGCCTTCATTGCAGCGGCAAATCCGAAAATCCACGCAACAATAATTGATTTAATAAAACCTCAAAAGGAAGCAAAATGATAACTCCATTATTGCCACATCCAGCGGCGTTAATAAAAACGCAAAGAACACGAACGATGGTAATTGCTGACCTGCATATAGGATGGGAAATGGCGCTCTCAGAAAAGGGGATACATGTCCCGACACAGACGCCAAAGCTTATGCAAAAACTGAAAAACCTCATATCTGCATATCAACCAAAAAAACTACTAGTTTTGGGCGATGTCAAACACACTATTGCTACTGCAGAAATGAGCGAGTGGCATGACATTCCCGACTTTTTTAATGAAATAAAAAAGCAAATACCAGAAATACTGGTAATCCGTGGTAACCACGACGGAAACTTGGAGCCATTATTGCCCGAGAACATAAAAATATTGCCTGCCACCGGAGTAATGTTGAATGAAATTGGTTTTTTCCATGGTCACCGATGGCCATCACCTGCTTTATTGAAGTGTAAAACATTAGTAATGGCGCATGTTCACCCAGTTGTAGCTCTTCGCGACCCAGCAGGATTCAGAATCACGAGACAAGTTTGGGTAAAGGCGGAGTGTAATAAGACTCAATTGGCTCAAGTTTTGTTGCAAAAAAGCAAAATAAAAATTGAAAAGAGCCCTGAAGAAACATTGTGGAAGCATTATAAGATCAAATCCAAAACTGTCCAGCTTTTCATAATGCCTTCATTTAATGATTTCTTAGGAGGCAAACCGCTGAATGAGAGAAAACTTTACGGAAAAACAGAATCTGAAAGAATCGTTGGTCCAGTTCTTCGTTCCGAAGCCGTTGACATGGAAAACGCGGAAACATATCTTCTCGATGGAACTTTTCTCGGAACTTTAAACCAACTCAAGATTCTAAGCTAAAGTAGGTTAGCACAAAATTTATACCAACGGCATAATTCACACTAACAAGGTGAAAAATATGCCGTCAGATGAAGACTATCCAGATTGGTTTAGAAGAAGACGCTCACCGTTTTTCAGAGGCTGGTTCTTTGAAGACATCGACAAAATGTTTCATGAAATGGAAAAAATGATGGAAGAAGAATTCAAAACTTTCACTTCCCGCGTCCCAAAAGACTACGTTAGAGAACGCAAACTTCCAGACGGCTCAACAGTTCGCGAACTAGGACCATTCGTGTATGGCTATAGCGTGAAAATAGGTCCAGATGGAAAACCGGAAATTCGAGAATTCGGAAACGTTAAACCAAGCCGCATGGGACCACAAGTTAAAGAAGAGCGCGAGCCACTTGTAGACATCATTGAAACCAACGGAGAAGTCCACGTTGTTGTCGAGCTTCCCGGAGTAGAGAAAAAAGACATAAAGCTTCATGGCACAGAAAGCACACTTACGATATCCGTTGACACTCCACAGCGCAAATACTACAAAGAAGTCGCGTTACCAGCAAAGGTGAAAGTGAAAGAAGCCAAAACAGAATACAAGAATGGAGTTTTAGAAGTCACACTGCCGAAAACCAAAGAAGAAAAGAAACCAAAAGGCGAGCCCATAAGCATCGACTGACACCCACATAGCCTGTGTTTGCATGGATGAAAACTCAGAAACTGACATACTAAACGCCATCTGTCAAGAAGCAAAAACTGAAGGCAAATTAACTGGCAAAAACCTCACAAAACTCTATGAAATCTTTGGTTCGCGTTTTACAAGAGCTTTTGAAGCTTTGAAAGAGAACAGAGTTAAAAAGTACATTTTCAAACCTAGCGGCAGAACGGTTTGGGTGGTTGTTGGAAAGGAACGCGATTATTTAATAATGCCCGAAGCTGATTTTTGCACGTGCGACGATTTTTACTTTCGCGTATTAGACAGAGAGGTTCACTTGTGTTACCATTTGATTGCGCAGAAGCTAGCTAAAATTTTGGATTGGTACGAAACCATAGAGGAGCATGACGAGCTTTACGATTCATTAATGAATGAGTGGAAAAAACTAACTCCTTAAATATTTAAACTCAAAATATGAAGGGTAAAGGAAGAAGTTTCATGGACATAGGAGCATACTTTGAAATACTCAAATACACGCTCATGACTGCCACGTTTGTAGCGTTAATTCTAATTTTCTTGCACGCCCTTTATGGAAAAGAAGATAAACAAAGCTAAAAAACACTTAAGCGCCTGTTTTCTTCATTTCCCTACACATTATCCAAAACATTATGATACTTAAGGCTGCAATAACAATTGCAACAAAAATCATCCATATCGCTTCTGGACCAGCACCTATAACGATAGGAAATGGTCCTATGAATATGATTGTTCCAAAATTCGCCGCGCCGGCGCTGTGAAGAAATGTTGCAACTAACAGAATTATTATGCCTAGAAAGATTATGAAAAACCCAGCAATAAGCAGAAGCATGAATTTGCGGTTATCGGCTGATTCGTTTGTAGTCGCCATGCCTTCTCACCTTAACACAAAATAAAATATAACCGCTGCTACCACAAGAAGTATTGTAAGCGCTAGCGAAAGCAACAGAATAGTTTTTACTGAGTCTTTATCTGTTCCAAAAATTATCGGGAAAGGTCCAATTATTATGGCTCCACCCCCTCTAATTTTTCCCTTTTTTCTAATGTTTGAAACAAAAAGCAAAACCATTGCGACCAAAACGATGAGCATGCCAACAAATATTAAAGCAATGCCTAAACTGTAAAGCGTCTCTGCACTCACCATTATTCAGCTTCCTTTCAACACAGAATTTAAAGTCGATAAAAGCCTTTTAATAAACTTTATAGCTCCTGAACATTTTCATCTTTAGCGGTATTGAATCTGGAATGACGATTGACAAAATAGTTGAGCAGATACTCTTGCGGCATCCGGAAGTTTCTAAAAAAGAAATTCTGGAAAAACTAGAGAAAGAGAAAAAGAAAGCAGGCGGATTAATCTCTGATGAGACTCTGCTGCGGATGATTGCTGCAGAACTTGGTGTGGAAATCAGGCAATGTGAAGTTTCGTCATTTTCGCTTTTGATAAAAGATTTGGTTCCTGGCTTGAACAATGTTGTTGTAACAGGACGGGTTATTGCTGTTTTTCCTCCTAAAACTTTCAAGAGTAATAAGAATGGAAAATTTGCAGGTTTAATAGTTGCTGACAAGAGTGGCGTTTTGCGAGTCGTCATGTGGAATGATAAAGCCAGTCTTATAGAATCTGATAAGGTGAAAGCGGGACAATTGGTCCGTTTTTCTCATGGCTACACACGTGAAGATAATAGTGGACAAGTTGAGCTGCATATTGGAGAGAGGGGCGAGGTTGAAATTAATCCGAACAACGTGGAGGCAAAGGATTACCCGACGGCTCGAATGTTTTCAACAAAAATTAGAGAACTCGCATATGCGCACAGGAACAAGAGAGTAAACGTTGTTGGCACGGTTAAAGAATTATATTCAGCGTCTACGTTTAAGCGGCAAGATTCGAGTTCTGGAAAGATTATGCGTTTCACATTGACTGATGAGACGGGTGAGATTTCGGTTGTTTCTTGGGATGAAAAAGCGGAATTTCTTGAAAAAATGTTGAAGAAAGGCGCGCAATTGCAAGTTGTGAATGCTGTGGTTAAGAAGGCAACAAATGGAGCAATGGAGCTTCACGTTAACATGGGAACTTACGTGGAAGTATCTGAGCAGAAAGAGGAGTTTTTGGAAATAGTTGCTTTGAAAGAGGGGCTTAACCATGTTAATGTTAAGGGAGAAGTTGCTACAAAACCCATTCTGAGAGAAGTGAAAACATCCAAAGGAGAGCTTGTCAAACTCGCCGTTTTTGAGTTGAAGGATGAAACTGGCAAAATATGGTTCTCGGCATGGCGCGCTCACGCAGAAACCTTTAGCAATGTTAAGGTTGGCAGTAAAATTGTTGCAAGGAATGCTTACGTGAGAAAGGGTTTTGGAAATCAGCTTGAGTTGTCAACAAGAGAAAGCACAAGAATAACGATTGAAAGTTGAGATTGTTTGGTGAGGCATGACGCTTAGTGTAGGCTTCCTGAACTGTCTAGCCCCCCTTATATATACCTTGAAATACGAATTGAACTTGTCTTATGCAAAGAAAATGGCGTATCTTGTCTCACCAAGGAAAGAAGGGTTTGGTGCCGGGGGCGGGATTCGAGCCCGCGACCTCTGGACATTGAGCGTTTGCCCCTTTTGTTCTCCAGATTATGAGTCTGGCGCCCAAACCAGGCTAGGCTACCCCGGCTCTGGTG